>JAOUGQ010000362.1 GCA_029865515.1 Nitrospirota bacterium | reverse complement strand
AGCCACACTTTCAGGAGAAATATCGCGTGCAGGCCGGTGCTCTCACGTTAGCCGTGTATGGAGTGAATCCCAATCATCCGTGTGCCGCGCACTATACGATCCATGCTTTTGACGATCCGATCCACGCCATCCTGGCTCTGCCTCAAGCCCGTCGATATGCCAGGATTGCTCCTGAGGCGCCTCATGCGCAACATATGCCTGCCCATATTTTTCTCCAACTCGGCATGTGGGCCGAAGCGGCGGCTTCTACCAAGGCGGGATGGAAAAGTTCGCAGGCATGGGTAAGAAAAAAGGAGTTACCGTTAGGGTTGCAGGATTACCATAGCCTGTATTGGCTGCACTATGGCTATCTCCAACAAGGCCGCTACAAAGACGCGGAGGCTGTGCTGGCAGAAAAGCAACGTGATATGGCCCAATCGTCATCCGGAGAACAGGCACAAGTTCTTGGGTATGACCGAAAAGTCAGCCGGAATTATGATCAGATGGTGGCCGCACAAATTATAGAAACAGAACGATGGGAACAAGCCGATCAGCCCTGGAAGGTGAATGGCTATCGCTTGGGCGATGAAGCACCATTAAAGGCCGCTTTCGTCCGTGAATTCGCGCAGAGCATAGAAAGACTTCAACATGGGGCAACTGCTCAACACAACAACCCGGAATCTGACTCGCTATTCCTCCAGAAGATGCCGGAATCCCAAAAATCCGACCTCTCTTACATTTGGAGCATGCAACTCGGGGCGTTGAGAGAAGTGAATAACGGAGACTACCTCCAAGCCGTCACTCTGCTGGATCAGGCTGTGGAGTTTGAAGATCAATTGCCCCCTCCTTCCGGCCCACCGGCCCTGATCAAGCCGACACATGAACTGTATGGCGAGATCCTGCTGTTCCTCGAACGGCCACAAGACGCACAACAACAATTCGAGAAATCCCTCTTATGGCATCCCAATCGGGCCCGCTCACTCCTGGGCCTGGCACGAGCATCAGCCAGAATGGGAGATCTCCACGCGGCACGTCAGGCTTATGCTACTTTCCTGAACATATGGAATCAGGCCGATCCCGACATCCCTGAACTGCACGAAGCCAAACAGTTTCTGCAAAATATTCCCCACAATTAAATTCCATCTGCTCTCGCCATTTCCGACATGATTGATTTTGAATCCATCTTTATGTATTAGAACCGAGAAAATAAGCCTGGTGTTATTCCTGAGAATGCGTGATGCTTCACGGACATCCTAGTTTCCTTGCGTGGGGTCTTTATAAAATGACCAATCGGTCCTAAGCGGGATGCCTCGGGTATGGTTGCAAATCTCATCGCTTTATCCTTTGGATTAAGGTAAGATTCATCTATGATAACGAAATCATTTTCTTTAACATCCTCTTTAGTTTGTGGGCTTCTTTTCCTTGTAAGCTGCACTTCTGTCACTTCTTTGTCTGTACAGCCGGAATCCCCGGAAGTCCTGCTGGTCAATATCATCCCTTTAGACACCACGATGTTTGAACAACGATTGCAAGTCGACTTGCGTGTTCGAAATCCCAATGACTTTGATTTAGAGGTCACCGGGCTTGATTTTACCCTTCACCTCAACGATCAACGACTTGCCCGTGGGCTGACGAATAAGGCCTCGACTATTCCGAGACTGGGCGATGCCGTCATATCCGTTGAGACCACCACCTCCACACTCGACGTCGTGCGACAATTCCTCAATCTCTCCCAACGCCAGGATGTCACCTATCAGGTCGATGGTGTTCTTCATTTACAAGGGACACGCCTGCCATTTGAGAATAAGGGAGTCTTAATTGACGCCAAGCAGTTGTCCGGCTTATCCACTGGATCTTAACCTTGCGCTTTTCTGTCCTCAAGGGCGTCTCTTCTCCTGAATTTGTAAAATCCAGCCTGTTTCCCACCACGTTCGCAATGTGGTACATCAACTATGGAAAGCAGGAGATTCAAATCCTCCTCAACCCCTTTTTGCAAGGGAGGAGAATCTCAAGACATCTCTTTTACGTGGCTCCACACTATAGACAATGGATCACACAACTCGATTTGAACTGTCTGGAAGCGATTCCAAGCGTATTGTCGGCGACCGCATTCCTGGGAAAGGCCGGCAATTGCTGTTCATCACCGGGTTTCTTTCCAAACGGTGGGGGAACAAAAGCAAGGCCCTCGCCGATTTGTGTCGTGGGCGCAACTGGGGGTTTTGTTGTTTTGATTTTCGTGGGATTGGCGACTCAGAAGGTGTTTTTACCGACTATACGTTGTGTGACTGGTTGGAGGATGCGCGATGCGTCACGAAGATGTTGATCGATGGTCCCCCGATAACCATTGTCGGGTCCTCCTTGGGGGGATGGCTGGCATGGATCCTTGGACAGGAATTTCCACGGGTGAAACAGCTGGTGCTTCTGGCTCCTGCGTTTAACATCATGGGGAAACGCGCAGAGGAAATTTCTCCGGCCCGCCGTCAGCAGTGGAAGGAAACCGGACGGATCCCGTGGGAAGATGATATCCTTCACCGGGATTTTCCTCTCTCATGGCAATGGGTCGAAGAAAGCGAAGCCTTATGGGCCAGGCGATTCGAGCCACCCAGACGGGTTCCCACGCGTATACTGCATGGGCTTCAGGACGATGTGATTCTTCCCAAAGGCAGTTGGGAATTTACGGAACACGTTATCACGCAAGATCCTCAGTATCCGATCGAACTGCTCTTGAAAACAGGGGATCATCGGTTTAGCAGTCCAGCCAATCTTCAGACATTTGTGGATCTCGCCAGCCAGATTCAGTAGAGAGACGGGTCGAGTATTTACCTCAGCCGCCGATTCCCTCTCATCCTCTACCGCTTTGATGCATTTTGCCTCATAAAAGGCGTTCTTTATCTTTTCTTTATGTAGAGAAAAGCCACACAAACAAATTTGTCTTGCTGGCAAACTAAGAAATCAAACACAATGATTAAGTAAGCTGCATTTCCTATTTTATTTTTCTTCATTTATCACAAAGGGAGGTCTCTATGTCACCGGTAATTTCTTTCCATGGTGTGTTTGCCCTCGCCCTCGCGATTGTATTCAGCGCAAGTGTCAGTGAAGCGAAAGGGCCGGTTAGAGCCTCGGCGGATATCCAGGATTGCGATACAGTGAATCCTTTTATTTCCGGTAGCGCCCAATTAAAGGAGGAAAAGACCGAGGAAGGTATCAAAGAAGTCCAGGTCATGATGATGGTGAAGGGATTAACCCCCGGAAAGC
>JAOUGQ010000361.1 GCA_029865515.1 Nitrospirota bacterium | reverse complement strand
TGAAAGGAGGATGAAGTCTACCACCATACTACATAATAATGGAACAAAAAAATTCTCTCGGCTAAAACCGATATCGTGAAAGTTCCAGCTTCTTGCGAAGTGGCCCTAAACTCTATGGCCAAGCTTGCCGGCAGAATTTAAGGAGAAGTTGTTCACTCTCGGGTAACCCGTGGGATTCTGTCTTCGACCCCAGAGACAATTAATTATCCTCTTGATGCTTCAAACTGAATGCAATGTGGCAAATGAACGCTTAAGCAGTCCTCACATCCGACCCGCCCCTTCAAGGTCAGTTGGGCATCATGTGCTTCTACCATCGTGGGAAACATATGCTCGGCCTACAGAAACGGGTCAGTTGATAATCATTGGAATTATGAAAGAGAGGGGAATTTTCTGGGAAGAATAAAGCCTTTGTTAAGGAACTGGCCCATAAGCTTCCCCTCAGCAAACTGAGCATTCTGGGAGGCTTATATGAGAAAATGATACAAGTTCGAAATTTCAAATGGCTTCCTTTGAAAACATATGAATATCCTCGTGAAAATGAATGGGGTGAGTGACGGGATTCGAATTTCCTGGAAGGGCTAAGAGTTCCAAGTCTTGAGCAGGGATAAGGTGGACGGAAAATGACAAATCGGGGGCACCTGTTCGCAACCTTCCCAGCACAGGCACAATCTGAAAATGCCATCGGAAATATCATTCCTCCACTGGCTGATAGCTCAGTTTTTAGGGTGTTGGCAAAGCAGAAATTCCCTGTGACAGGTAACTCATAACTCGGCTCTACTCGTATTTGACGTAACCAAATATCTGAATTATTGTGATTGCTATTTCGAGCGTGGAAAGGCCTATTGGCGAATACTCTGTTGAATTGAGAAAATCCCGAAAAGAAAGGGCACGATGTTACACCCAAACATCGAACTCAGGAAAATCAACGACGAGATCGGATACGGCGTCTTTGCGACGAAGCCAATCCCTCTGGGGACCATCACCTGGGCCCTGGACCCACTCGATCAAATCCTTGACTGTCACAATACGGAGCATCTTGAAGACCAATACAACGGCGATCTGATGCGATACACCTGGGTAACCGCAAACGGAGACCGAATTCTGTGTTGGGACTTCGGACGGTTCATGAACCACAGCTGTGAAGCCAACTCATATGGACCGGGCGGATATCAGTTTGAAATCGCCGTGCGTGACATCGCCGCTGACGAAGAGCTCACCTGCGATTACGCCACACTCAACCTCGAAAAACCTCTGGTATGCCAATGCGGCTCGCCCCGATGCCGTGGAGTGATCAACCCGGACGATTTAAAGGATATCGCCCCTACGTGCGATATCTTAATTCGAACGGCGTGCACACGCATTCATGAGGTCACGCAACCTCTGTGGCGCTGGGTCGAAAGTCAGAACAAGGAGATCGACCTTATGTTGCGCCGTCCCGACAGCATCCCGTCAGTCATAAAGCATCGGTGGCTACCGGCACAGCCCGCCATCACAAACCGCAGAATGTGTTTTTAATATGGCAGACAAGCCTTCCTCCAATGAAGCAGCCTCCCTTGCAGCAACGGTCAAGGTTCGGCGTGCCCGTCTAGATGATATTCCAGCCATCTATGCCTGCCAGGCTGCCGCGTATGCCAATTACGGGCCAGGAGGGCTCTGTGACGAACGTCAACTCAAAATGCAGATCGAAGCGTTTCCCGAAGGTCAGCTTGTCGCGACCATCGGCAAGCAGGTGGTGGGGTATGCGATGGCGCTTATTGTCCATCTCAATGACGATTCACCGTGGTACTCCTACGGGGAGATCACTGGTAATGGCACCTTTAGCACCCACGACCCCGCCGGTGATGATCTGTACGGCGCGGATATGGCGGTGCATCCTGATTTTCGTGGCTATGGGATAGCCGGCAAGCTCTACGAGGGTCGGATGAACATCCTCAAACGCTTCAACCTGCGCCGAATGGTCGCGGGAGGCCGCATACCGGGATACCGTGAGCATGCGGGTCGCTTGTCGCCGGAACAATATGTCGAAAAAGTCTGTCGGGAAGAGCTCAAAGATCCCGCCCTGAGTGCCCACCTCAAAGCTGGATATCAAGTCAAGGGCATTCATATGAGCTACCTCCGCGACGAGCAGAGCTTGAATTTCGCCACGTTTCTCGAACTCGAGAACGCCGCCTATCGAAAATCGAAACGCACGATTGCCGCGTCGCCGATGAAAAGACCCGTGCGGAAAATTCGCGTCTGCGCGGCGCAGTATGAAATGCGTTCTGTCGCCAGCTGGGAAGCATTCGAACACCAGGTAGATTTCTTTGTGGCCACAGCCGAGCAATACCACTGCCACTACCTGGTCTTTCCCGAGTTGTTCACCGTCCAGCTCTTTAGCATGCTTGACCCGGAGATGAAACCAGTCAATGCCATCATCGAACTGGCTGGCATGGTAGACCGCTATCGGGAGATGTTTATCGCCAAGGCCAAGCGCTCCGGTCTATATATCATTGGAGGATCTCATCCGGTTCGAGTCGGGGAAGGGATCCGCAATGTTGCCCATCTGTTCGATCCTCGTGGCAACGTGTACACCCAGGACAAACTTCACGTTACGCCGAACGAGCGGAAGGAATACGGCATCCAGCCGGGGGAAGGACTCAAGGTGTTTGAAACCAGTCATGCCCGGATTGCCATCCAGGTTTGCTACGACATTGAATTTCCCGAGCCGGCCCGATTGCTCACCCTCGCAGGGGCCGAGGTGATATTTGTCCCGTTTAGCACCGATGAACGAAAGGCTTACTTGCGGGTGCGATACACCGCCCAAGCCCGTGCGGTTGAAAACGGGATTTATACCGTCCTCTCCGGCAACGTGGGCAACTTACCCCAGGTCGACAACTTCCTCATCAACTACGGCCAAGCGGCCATCTGTACCCCAAGCGATTTTGCCTTTCCCACCGATGGTATTGCTGGCACCGCAGACTTCAACAGCGAAACCGTCGTCATCAGTGACCTCGATCTCGTGGTGCTCCAGGAAGCCCGTGAAATGGGCAGCGTGCGGCCATTGCGAGATCGCCGGATCGATATCTACGGACTCGAAGCAAAGAAACCGGTTGAGCTCATTCGATTACCCTAAACACCCCCCCCTGACGTGTCGAGACTCTCCGCCCTTAAACGGGGCCATATCACAAAACCATCTCACTTATAGCATTTTTTTGAAAAAGGAACGTGTGGGGAAGCGATAGTTTTCGAACTTACAGAAACCT
>JAOUGQ010000360.1 GCA_029865515.1 Nitrospirota bacterium | reverse complement strand
TCGCCGTCCCGTCAGCCAGAGCCCTATTCAGGAAAAATTAGGAAAACTGCCCTATGTCCGGATTGATCCAACCTCAAAGGACTCAAGGGGCCCCGGTCTCCCCTCTCCCCTATCCTTTGGGTTGAATCTTCAATCCGAGGTTCAGGCCACGCCTGAGGCGCCGGCGAAAGAGAAAGAATCTGAAGCGAGCCTCACCGCATCGTTTGCCCTGGACCAATTGATTAAAACGGTCGTGACCGAGCCTGTGTTTGACGATGTGCTGTTGGTGGATCCCACAGGGTTGATCGTCTACCAGCGAAATCCTTCAAGTTTTCGTTTTTTCCACCTTCGGAACCTTCTCCACAATCAACGAGTGGATAATGGATGGTGGAACGATCTCCTGAAAAAAAGCGGACTGGATTCCAGTAAGACCCTTGATGACAAAAACCTGACTGAAGCCATTCAAGCAATGGCTCCGGCCCATATTCAGGCCACGCTTGGGGGAACTGATTATGAAATTTTCATGCAGGCTGTCGTCTTTCCGGAGTCCAATGACATCAAGTCAGGAGCAGTCTCAGGTCCCAGGCCTTGGATCTTGTGTGGGCTCCTGCCCACCAGCACCTTCCGGGAACAATATCTTGCCGTCCCCTTTACGGTCCTGCTCCTCTTTATTTTTCTACTTGTGAGCGCCTTATTAATCCTGCCTCTTCTGAGCCTTGTCCTGATGAGCCCGCGAGAACGGTTGAGCCGGTTTAGCGTGGGCACGCTTCTCGTCACCAATATACTTGGAGCTGGAGTCGGGACATTTTTTGTCTTAGACCTGGCGTTCTATCAGCAAACCACGTCCTTCCTTAATGAACGATTGCAGGCTATTGCTGAATCAACCCATGAGGGTTTTCAATTACAGCTAGACCGTCTGGCTTGGCAACTCAAAACGTTTGATCGAAAAATTGAAGAACTGCAAGATCTCAAACGATTAGCGAATTCCAATGATTCGAAATCCTGGCTGGCCCGGGTCGCTATTCCAGACCCTTGTGCGGAGAATCAAGAAAAAACGGTTCAACATTGTTTCCCTGATTATTCATTAGCGTTTTGGATCGACAGGGAAGGGATGCTACGGGAAACCTGGTCACCCGGAAAACAGCCCTATGTGCAGGGGGTTCATGATTTAAGCCATCGGGAATATGTCTCGTCTCTCAAAGATCATCGTCTCCCTTTGTATCGACGTCAGATCGCCAATCAGTGGATAGAATTTTACGTTCAACCGCTGATCACTCTGGAAAATAGCGAGCGGAGTTTCGTGGTCTCCATGCCTCATGGCGGTTCTCGTGAAGATGCCGATGCCAATCATCAGTGGATTGCCGCCATTCAAACCGAAGAATTGGGTTTATTGAAATCGGCCGTGGTTCCGCCGGGATCGGGATTGGCGGTTATTGACAACCAAACAGGTCAAGTCCTGTTTCATTCGGACCCCCACCGCATGCTTCGGGAAAATTTTTTAGAGGAAACAGATGATAATCCTGAATTAGCCGCATTGATTCATGCCCGTGCGGAGGGGAAATTTGAAGGGACATATTGGGGAACCGGGCATCATTTTTATGCAAAACCGCTCGAAGAGTTGCCATGGACACTTGTCGTGTTTCGAAGCAAAGAAATGTTTCGAAGCATTAACTTTGAAATTCTTATATTTTCGTCCTGCCTCTTCACCCTGTATATCCTTGGATTGTTATTGTGGTTAAAAGTTTTGTCTATGTGGTATCGGTCCGATGCTCAGGGGCAAGCCGTTCGTTGGCTTTGGCCGCGCCAGAATGCGTGTCTCGGGTATAACAGGCTTTCTCTCTTGTATGTTGTGGTGAGCATCCTTGGAATTATTGTTATGGTGTGGCTTGATTGGCAATGGGGGGCGGCCCGCCAATACGCCATCGTGGGAGTGCTACTCCCCCTTCTTGGATTATGGCTCACGGTGCGAACATTATGGAAATCGGCAGAAAAGGGATCCCTTCAACCCGAACGAAGCCAAACTGATTCTCGGGTACCCTTGGATTCAGCTCGATTGTTAAGTGCATGGGCAAGATTGGGTATGGCCAATTTCATTCTCCTTGGTGTTTTGCCTGCAATATTATTTTTTAAACTCGCTCATGATGAAGAGATGCGTCTGTTTGTCCAGCAACAGATATGGGGGTTCGCACAGTCGTTGGAGGAAGACAGCCAGGCTCCTTGGCAACAAGTCGGAATTGGAGATACCCGCCAAAAATTTCAGTATTTGACCGATCCACGACCCTGTCTCATCGCAGGGTGCCAGGCGGAGTCTCAAGCGCCGAACCACATACGGAGCACGTCCTGCGTGTCATCCGCTCCATCTGGTGAGTTTCCGGACCTCCAATATATTCTACAAGGCTTATACGTGAATTTTTCGTTTCCAATCTGTCTCTCGTTCGGAACCGACCAGAGGGGTTCCGGTTCACAGGCTGGAACAACCTGGCTACCGATGCTCCATCAGCTTATTCGAAAAAGTTCTCTGCAAAATCCTACGAATCAGGAAAGTTATGGGTTCATTCATTTCAAAAATCAGGCTGCCCCAACCCAGTGGGCAAGGATCGTTGAGCGGAATGACCAAGCCATCGTTCTGTGGCTGCCTCATTTCCCTGAAAGCTTTTCGAACAGGCAACGGTATCGTACGCTTGAATTGCAGGCTGCAGCTCCCCTCTTCCCCTGGAACCTCGGCCCTGTCTTGATCGGGACTATATTCATCGGAATACTCCTCCTCACGCTGAGCTATGGCCTTCTTCGATATGCTATTGGGCGAATTTTTCCCATGTCTTCATTTTTTCATCGACGGTACGATGCCATATCTCAGGAACCAAACGTACACAATGAGTCATTGTCGAATTTGCTAATCCTGGGACCACCGGGGTCAGGGAAAAGCGCCTTTGCCTCAATGCTTTGCCATGAATGGGAGCAATTTGATCTTCATACCATTGGAGGAAAGGAAGCATGGGCCGAGGTCTTGTTGGCGCAGGTGTCAGAGAAGGCGCGCGCGGTGGTGGTTGATCATTTTGAATACCGATGGGGAGACCCCGCTCAAGATCAAGAAAAGCGGGTTTTTATTGAAGGCCTGCTCTCCCGTCACATCAAGGTTTGTATCATGTCATCTTGCAATCCCTTTGACTGGGATGAACGACCGCCTAAAGATTCTTTGCCCCCATCATCGCTAGGCCATCAAGGACCGTGGACAGACCTTTTTCACACATTTGGTTTGGCCTAT
>JAOUGQ010000359.1 GCA_029865515.1 Nitrospirota bacterium | reverse complement strand
TAACGGCATGGGGGCACATGACGGCATACAGGTTAGCGCTTGACAAAACTTTCATAGATGAGCCAAGTCGAATGGTTGAGGATGACAGATTCAGGGATCTATCCCCTTCAAAGATGAATCCCGCCCGACAAATTGAACGGGTGACCGAGCGCATCGCAAGAACCCATCAACCGAAATACAAACGAGGCAACCGGAATTTAGGGAGTGATAAGCCGAACTTCGCTTTGAGCTTGATCGGTTTTAGAACCGGTGGAGGTCCCGCAATGGGCGCAGAGATATTCGTAGAGACTTCCCGTTGGAAGCACAAGCAGGAGGCGTTCACGAGCAGGGGTTGCCGTCTGGCACGTAGAGCAAAACAGCAACGAAGCCCGAAGGGATTGGAATTGTCTGTCAGTATGTTGAGGAGCAGATGAAGCCCCCCCACCCATCCGTGGCTTTGGCCGGGGACCTATGGGAAACGGCGGCATTGGCATAAGGTAATTCTAGCGAAGGGTTAGGGATGGGTCAAGAAATCTTCCCCCCTCTCTCCATTTTCGTCATAACTGCTTGTGGTTGGCAGCCATCTCCGGCCAAAACGGTAGGTAAAAAGAACTTCAGGCCACGAACAGCCGGAATGACAAAGAAAGGGTTTCAAGGACTTGGGATCTGAACTATTCCAGCCGCAGATTATCGATATACAGCGCAAATTCTTCCGGCGGGGATACGGCAAAGAGTATCACGGTCTTGATCGCGCTCAGATCCAATTCCCGGCCAACCAGGGCTAGGCGAATGTCGTCCATCGGAATGTGAATATGGTTGAGACCTGGCGATATCGTGACAGTCTTATTAAACCGATCAGCATGTTCCTGATTATGATGCACATCATCAATTCGAATGACCAGCGATCGCGCTACCGCCAACTCAGAATACACATCAAAGCGAAAACGCGAGAACCCCCGCCAATCCGCATAGGGTTCGTGTATTCGAATGCCAGGATAGCGTTTCGGATGAAACACTATCTGGCCCACGGTATCGGCCTGAGGTTTCCCCCAGCCTCATGGCGGAGGAACGATCTGGAATGCACTGTTCATCTCCTGAACAAACATCATTTCCCAGACAGAGGAAAATTGACAGAGTGAGGGGAATCGGGCCGCACGATCCCAATTGGCATAGGCCCGGATAAATACCGGACTCATGGCTACGACCAGCACCAGTCCTACTCCGATGTGAACCATATATTTCCTTGGAGCCTGCCGCCACACAACCGACCTTCCCGTAAGATTTCGATCGTACGTCGCGTACAATCCCAAGGCACAGATGGCCCCCACGACATCAAGGAGAAGATCCGACCATTCAGCCTGACGACTCGAACTCAACGATTGCACCCCTTCACTCACTACGCCCAGCAGGACCACCCCCATGAAAGCCAGGCCATAGTGGCTGCCCACAGACCACTCCCGTGGCTCACCAATTCGACGCGCCAGAGACAACACAATGATAGCCACGCCACCAAACAAGGGAACGTGACAAAAATTATTGAAGGCTTTCCAGAGGGTGGTATGAGAGGGAACTGGAATCCAAAGGAGCATCATAAACCCGAAGAGGCTTACCAACAGACCAGGGACCGTCAACCGCGATACAAGGGATCGCGGATTGGATTCTTGGTGTGTTCGACTTGTCACAATTCCGCCGATTAAGCCAGACTCACCACCAAGGCTCTGTCACCAGCCGGCAGCCCGTTGCGGAAGAGAATAGGTTTGGAGGTGTGGGCCGAGATGCGTTCCCCCGGCAAAAGAATTCCAACAAGATTCAACGGATCAGCTGGCGAAAGACGTATTTCTTGCGCCACGGCTTGAGCATCACGGCGCACCGTCCGCAAGGATTCCACTGCCTCCGGCAACGCGAACTGTTCCCCCGTAAAGCCATTCACAAACCGGCCACCCCGCATCTCGCCCCGCCATTCCAGCTTGCGATACTGTATCAGCAGTTCACGCCAGGTCACGGGCAGTGATTCTCGTTTCAGCAGATCCCGAAAGACCACCCCATAGCGATGCGCCAGTTGCCTGGCCCACTGTTCATGAGGGTGAACACGAACCGTCGCCTCTTCATCCTGTGCGCCCAAGTCAGCCTGGAACACATCCCAACGCCCGACACTGTGCCGAGGTCTGCGAGCACGATCTTTTCCCTCGGCTCGCCGGCGCCGGGGATCAAGCAGAGCCCGCATGGGATCAAACCCATCGGCGGTGACCAACCCCGAAGCCACCAGTTCCCACAACGCCTGCTCCACCTCGGCGGCCAGATGTCCCGTGCGCTTGGTCAGATCCGCAAAAAAACATGCCCCGCGTCGATCCAGACCATCAAAGACGGCTTGGGCCACCCCACTCAGATTCAGACGGACGCCAAGCGGCCCTGTAGGCTTACCGGCTCTGGCCACACCCAATACCCAACTCGCATCCTGTCGACGTAAAAAACTGATAGGAGCCAGGCTGGTCGGAGTCAGCGGACGGAATGCCGGAATGGGCGTTCCAGCATCCAGGACGAAGTCGCCTCCCTTCTTTTCATTGCCTACCACGGGTGGTAATAGGGTCGGCTTGTGCTCTGGAGGAGTAAGACGCCCCCAAGCGACTTCACCGCGAAGGCACAGATTATCGAGCCATTCGGGTTTGTAGTTGGCCAGGCGTTCTTTGAGGAGCGAAGATTCCCACGCCGAGGCGGGCGCTTCAAATCCTGCCAACTGGTGAATCACCTCACGCAGGCCGGCTTCTCCATGTAAGTGTGAGCCCGGCGCTCGATGCTGCCAGCGAAAGAGAAAGCGCATGAAATCCGACGCGGAAACCGGTTCAATCTCCCGGCGCAAGGCCGTGACGGTTCGCCGATGAATGCGAGCCAGCAGACTGCGGTCACACCATTCGACTTCTGCGCTTACTGACGCTTCCCCCCTCACCTCTCCCTGAAGAGGAGAGGGAGAAGATGCAGGACGGAAATGCCCGCGAAGAACCTGCCCTTGTCCTTCCAACTGCAACAGCGCTTGCTGCACCGGTGCCGTGGGCAAACCCAATCGCCCGGCCAGTTCGCCGGCCGTTACGGGACCGACATGAGGCATCCAACCTTGCACCACATCACGCGCGGCAGATTCTGAAGTGATCATGTCCCCTTCCGAAGACACGGTTGAGACACCCTGTCTGCCGGCGATCACATCCACGTGTGCGAACAAGGACTGAAGGCGTGGCAGATGCTCTCTCGTTGTCCATCCCTCAATCGCTTTTGTTCCGG
>JAOUGQ010000358.1 GCA_029865515.1 Nitrospirota bacterium | reverse complement strand
GGTTGTCCACGCATCATCCAAACGGACACGCCAGTCTACACCCATCACATCGCTTCCCGCCTTTCGCATGAGGGGGAGGAGCCCTGCGGTGCCAGTTCCAAAATAGATTAACGGAATACCCTCAACCCGCAAGGCTGAAAAAATACTCTGCACATGAGGCAGGACATATTCTTCATAATCACCAGGGCTTAAACAGCCCACCCAACTATCAAAAAGTTGAATGGCGTGAGCACCCGCTCGACTTTGAACCCGCAAGTACTCCACAACCACCGCAGACAGTTTAGACAATAATTGATGCCAGACCGTCGGCTGAGAGAACATCAACTGTTTCGTTCGGGCATAGTCCCGTGAGCTGCCTCCTTCAATCGCGTAGCTGGCTAACGTGAACGGAGCTCCCGCAAATCCCAGTAACGGGACTCTATTATCGAGGGCCTCCAGCGTTTGGCGAATAGCTTCTCCGGCATAGGCAAACGCCTCCCCACCTACCGGACGAAGTTGCACAATACCCATTTCGCCTCGAATGGGATTATCAATAACCGGACCCTTCCCTTCAACAAATTCCAAGCCCAAGCCCATGGCTTCAAGCGGCAATAAAATATCCGCAAAAATAATCGCCGCATCTAAATCAAAGCGCTGAATAGGTTGAAGCGTCACTTCGGCAGCTAACGCGGGAGTTTTGCACACCTCTAGAATAGAATGCTTGCGCCGGATAGCCTGGTACTCTTCCATATACCGTCCAGCCTGGCGCATAAACCAGACAGGGGTTCGGTCCACAGGCTGGCGCAAACACGCTTTTAAAAATCGGTCATTCATGGCGGGCATTCTACGAATGGAGGATGAGTGAGTCAACAAACAGACGGAGGAGATCCGCTTCCTCAAATGTTGCGTGATGCCTGTTTTCCGTTAGGATCGTCTCCCTGTAATTTTCAACACCGCCTCTTTACCCCAAAACCGAATTAAAGAATCACACCGTTGGTTATCCTAATAAGGGTGAGAGTTCTTGATGAATTCGCTGAGAACATTCGCTCACAGCATCTTGTTGAGCGTCCACCATGATCCACGCATCAGCGGGCTCCAGTTCAATACGATAATGTTGTTGATCCAAAGAAAACCACTCAAAATAAGGATGAGGCTGAAGAAGCGGATGCGGATCAAACGACATGAGGCTGACCTTTCCTAACTGGGGTATCGCAAAATCATCCAACGATTCTCCCGCACGAGGGTCATCTAAAAACCTGGGATTACGAAAACCGATAACCTTTCCGGCAATTTCTCCCGAGAAATCCCCGGCCAAGTAAAAGTCCACCGTTTCGAGACCGGCGAAGGTGATTTGCCCAATCACTCTCCCGGCAATCCGATTGTCGAGGTATCCTTCTTTCACCCATCGTGCATTACCGAACTTTTGAGCCATACCAGATGAAATCGGGGAGAAAAGAGTTGATTGGAACGAGGTGATTCCGGGAAAAAACAGAAATATATTCTTACGGTTTACATAAAGGACACTTGAGTTGTTCGGAGGCATCGGTATTCTCCAACGCCTCCAAAGCCGTGTCCTTATCGGGAAATTCTGTCCACCCGCCTTCCCAGAAATCAGACCGAAACGGGCCCGAAGGAATTTCCGGACAACGATCCCGATGGATCATCGCTTGGTCAAGCGATCGCTTCAGATGGATCCAGTATCCCATAATTACCATACCCCTTCACTCGGTCGTGAACCGACCTGATCACCAGACGATCACAAACTTGCTTGTAACAACCTGTCAGTAAGATGTTGGAGAGGAACCTGACGGGCAGGAATTCAGTTATCAACAAACTGCCATTCGTCTTTATCTAAAAAAACCTTCTGGCCAGCCTCCAGCTTTGCTTGTTCTTCCCTATCGAAAAACTGCATGTACCGTTCGATGCGGTCCGGATCGTCAATACGTTCTTCCTTCATCATTCCGGTGGGTAATTTGAATCGCCGAATTAACACCGACATTGCGTATTCCTCCAATGTGACAGTAGAAAGCCTAATGAAAAAGTATAGTGAAATCATAAACTTGTCGTCAATCTATTTTAATCTTTTCTTTTTATGCAAAAGATAATTTCTCTATTAGCCATGCCTTCCCCCCCTTCGATATAATCAGACACAATCAAGCTCATCTTCAATGGTCAACCCTAAAGGAGTGCAGCATGCCGTTATATGAATATGTGTGTGATGGATGCGATCATCAGTATGAGGCGATGCAACCGCTGAGCGCCAAACCCGAAGAAACTATTTGCCCAAAATGCAATACCACAAAAAGCCGAAGGATCATGTCGGCATTCGCTTCGAAGATTGTTGGTACTCATAAACCCGGCTTTGAGGAAGGCAAAGCGTACAATATGTTAAATGAGCGAATGGATAAATTTGCCAAACTTCCCCCGATCATGGGCCAACGCGCTGCTCCAACCGAAAACAATTCTCAACCAAGCGGAGGAGAATAACGCAAGGATTGGGCGGTCGGGTGATAATGGTCAAAGCCCAATGAGTTCCATCTTCCCACTCATTTCCCCTTGACATTTATTTCCCTAAACGGGAAAGATGGCTCGGGTTTTTTAGTCTCGGGGAAAAACTTTTCTTTAATCTCCACAACTTGCACTAAAATATCCGTCCGCAAGAATCGCCAGAAGCATGATATTTCCCTCGTTCAATCATATAAGCATGAACAAAGTATCTTTCCTGATCGGGATCGGTATTCTCTGCGGACTTGTCCTCCCCGTGAGTCTCGTCCATTCCGAGGAATCCCAAACCCCAATCCCTCTCAGGGATCGCTCACATGCCGCCGGAACCATCCTGATTGTTGGAAATGGCCCTGAGCGATATCTCCTAGAAATTCTGGCCAAGGAATTTGAGTCACGGCATCCATCCATTTCCGTTGATTTTTTCTGGCATCCCAATGCGAAGCCCATTAGGACCATCGAACTCAAGGAAGCGGATATCGGCGTCACCGGGGAAGAAGTCACTTCTCTTCGGTCCACCGTGATTGCCAGAGATGGCATTGCGGTGTTAAGTAATTTCTCTAACCCCATCAAAGAAATGAAACTAGAGCAGGTTGCGGATGTCTTTTCAGGAAAACTTCGTTATTGGTCCCAGGTCTATGAGGAAGCGCCGCAAACCAAAATTGTTCTTATCAATCGAACCAACAATCAAAATATTCGACAAGGCTTTGAAAAAACGTTAAACATTCCAGATGGAATTCCGCGTTCGGCCTACCGAGCGGAAACCGAGGACGAAGCC
>JAOUGQ010000357.1 GCA_029865515.1 Nitrospirota bacterium | reverse complement strand
ACAACCCCCGAAGACCTCCGCGGGTATCTCGTGGCCCATGCTTCATGGCCTCCTGAATTTCATACTCCTGAGATACCCTGTTCGCTCGCCCTTCGGCTTCCAATCCGAAAAACAACCCCCGAGCGGGATCCAGATTATGATATTCCAGATCCAGGCTGGCGAGCCAGGGATCATCCCGGCTAATACGCTCCTCCTGAATAAAGCTTTCCAGCAACCACTGTTTGGTGACCCAATCGATTTTCCCAACAAGCTGCAATCGATCCCGGTCCAGCATCTCCAGTACCTTCTCCCATTCCTGGAGAATCCAAGCGGTTTCTTCATCCATCTCGCTGAAAAATTTTCTGGCCTGGTTCACATACTCCCGTTGAATATCCAATCCGGAAATGGTTCCGCCAGCCCGCCGCTTCACAGTGGTTTTCAATTCAGGATCGCGCGCGAGTGCCCGAATGGCCTGCACCGGGGAGTCCAATTCAACAGGAGGCAAAAGTCCTCCCGCAATCATATCCAGCACCACCCGTGTCGTGCCGACCTTCAATGCCGTGGCATATTCACACATGTTGGCGTCGCCAAGGATGAGATGAAGCCGGCGATAGCATTCCCGATTCGCGTGAGGTTCATCCCGCGTATTAAGAATGGGACGGTTGTGCATGGTATCAACACCCAACTCGGCTTCCATAAAGTCTGCCCGTTGGGACAATTGGAACCCTCCCGGCACAAACCCGCACTCCTGCGCTTCACGACCGACCTTGCCCGAGCCGGCAATTAATTGCCGGCTGACCAGAAAGGGCATGAGTCCACGAACCAGATTCTCAAAATTGATGGCCCGGGAGACTAAATAATTGTCATGGCAGCCGTAACTATGCCCGTGAAAATCCGTATTGTTTTTATACAGTTGGACCACTGGACCACCCAGGACCTGATTCCGGCGCTGTGCCGCCACCCAAAGAATCCGTTCGCCAGCCCGGTCATGCGCAACCATATCGTTGAGAGACCGACATTCGGGTGTGGAATATTCGGGATGCGTGTGGTCGTTATAAAACCGCGCGCCATTAGGTAAGACGAGATCACTTTTCATCTCATGGAAGGAAAATGGCCGGTGGGCATCCTGCTCGGCAAAGAGGTCTTCCTCTTTATCCTGAGCCAACTCGGCTACACGAAATCCCCGCTGATCTTCATGGGGATGTTCGCCCCGATAATCCCAACGGCGGGTAAAATGTCCGTCAAGATAGGCGCGCACCAATTCCATGGACTCCACCACGGGGTCAGCCGTCTCGCAATCTTCCCGGGCAATACCGTACTCGGTTTCAATGCCAAACAAGCGAACCGGATTCATAGACTCAACACTTTCAAAATTGAATTTACCTGAATGACCGGGCGCTCCCTAGACAATGTGAGAAGTCCGGTGCTCTTCTCCATCCTTGCCAGGCTGTAAAGAAGACACTCCGACAACCTGGTCAGGGGAATAGTCCAAGAGTTTCAACCATTCTTCGGCCGAATCATCGGGCGGGAAAATTTCACTCTCCTTGAACTCTTCATTGGTGGACATGACGAGATCCTCAAGGGTGAGCCCAGAAGGGTCCTGATCGCCCGCTTGAATGGCCCGCTCAATGGCTCGTTCTTTGGCACGCCGGACGATTCCCGCCAGCACCGCTCCACTTAACAAATCCCGGCGATAGAGAATTTCGCGCCGACCGTTTCGCAACCGGATCGCCAACACCCGGTTCTCCGGGCTCCGCTGAAAGATATGCTCCAACAGCCCTTCGGCGATCTGGGACACGGGATTCCCATCCATAGTTCCACCCGTTGCAGTATCCTTTGTGGCGTAAGGCAGGTCAGCCGTTAAATAGACACGCAATATTTCGCCGGCATCTTTTCGGCCGGGTCGGCCGACTTTAATTTTTCGATCAATTCTCCCAGATCGCAGCACGGCCGGATCAATCATATCGGGGCGATTCGAGGCCAGAATCACCACCACTTGCGAAAGACTTTCAATGCCGTCCAGTTCAGCGCAAAACATCGGAACCAGTGTATTGGAAACATTGTAGGATCGTACCGCCCGTCTCGTTCCCAAAATGGATTCAGCTTCATCGATAAAAATAAACGGCAACTTTCCGGCTTGCCGGTGTTGCCGGGCCTGAAGAAACAAATCACGGATGATTCGTTCCGACTCCCCTACCCACATATTCAACACTTCCGGACCTTTGACATGCAGAAAAATTCCCCCCTCAATCGGCGGAAGCCGGGAAGGCGCGCGTTGAGTTTGATCTTCTGTTGGCAGCGTTGCCAAGTCGCGGTGTTGCGCTAAAAGTTGTCCCAGGCTTGCAGCCGTGGCCTGCCCAATCAGCGTTTTCCCGCACCCCGGCGGACCATACAACAGGAACCCCTTGGGCTGTTGGAATTGATATCGCGCAAATAACCCTTCATGAAGGAGTGGATATTCAATCGACCGGCGGATGGCCCCGATGGCTTCCTGCTGCCCACCGATATGCTCCCAACGCACGGTCGGGAGCTCCGCTAACAGATGCGATTGGGCTTGTGGGGTTTCTAAACGTTCAATGGCCATCCGGTGTGACGGGTCCAATCGGACCTCATCGCCCACCTTCAGGTCCATGCTGATAAGATCATCAGCCCGTTGAATGAGAATGCCTGGCCTGCCCGCCTCCTGGTCGATACGAAGGCGACCATCTCCCAAGACTTCCCGAACTTTTACGATCGGTCCACTCCGGTCATACCCGAGAGACCGGATCACAACGTACGCTTCATTCACTAAAATCTGATGCCCGACCTTCAAGGAATCCCCCTCAACCCGTGGATCGACATTGGCATAGTATTCGGCCCCTCCAACCATGATCCTGGCCACTCCCTCTTCAGGTTGACCCAACAACGTCCCGATTCGATTAGCCGGAGCCGTGAGTTTCTCGATCACCGACTGCATTTTTTTCATGTCGGCTTCCTGCTGTTGGGAAGACGTCGCCTGCTCAACAAGCCGGTGCCGAAGTTGATAGAGCAGGGGGATTCGTTGATCCCCTTCCGGCAGAGAGGCCAGGCACTGGTCGATGAGTTCCAGAGGAGTGCTTCCGCGACTACGGGAGGATCGCGGAAATGACGGTTCAGATGATCGCGGAGAATCTTTGGGGGCAGAAAAACCGGATGAATCACTCATCGTCTATTCCATTCTATTGGGAGTAGAGGCCATGATTAAAGATTACGACCACTCACGGATTGCTCCGGATTGCCGAGCCTGTCATTCACCATCTCATT
>JAOUGQ010000078.1 GCA_029865515.1 Nitrospirota bacterium | reverse complement strand
TTTGGAAACCCTAATGTCCGGACCGAAAAATGTTGGGGAATTAATAGAACAATTGGATGTCGAACAAAGCTTGTTATCCCATCATTTAGCCGTGTTGCGCGATACCGGTTTGGTGGAAGCCTCTCGCGAAGGAAAGGCCATGGTGTATCAATTATCCGCCTCCGTATCGAACTCCACGGCGGGCAGGGCCATTAACCTCGGGTGTTGCAAAATTTCTTTTGATTAGTCTTTCCTCTTCCGATGATTTCATGAAAAAGGCCCTATGAGCAAAATTTCAAAGATGCCGACAAGCAGAGGACCGGCAACCGTTTTCCTCAGTTGCCTCCTCTGTGTCAGTGCCCTGTTAGGGCAAGTTTCCGCGGAAGCGAAGGAAGGAAAGTTGGTGATTACCGGGTCGAGTACGATGGCCCCTCTCGTATCAGAAATGGGGAAACGGTTTGAGTCCTTACATCCAGGCACTCGAATCGATGTCCAGACGGGTGGCTCGTCACGTGGCATTGCCGATGCGGTAAACGGGTTAGCTGATATCGGCATGGCCTCCCGCGCTCTCAAACCTCAAGAAAAAGATTTGTATGGATGGGTAATTGCACATGACGGAATCACGATCATTCTCCACAAGGACAATCCCATTCAGACCCTCACCGATGACCAAATCAAAGATATCTATACCGGCATCATCACGAACTGGAAGACCGTCGGTGGACTCGATGCACCAATCACCGTCGTAAACAAAGCGGAAGGTCGTTCAACGCTGGAATTATTTCTGCATTACTTCACCCTCTCCAATCGCGACATTCACGCTCATGTGGTCATCGGAGACAACGAACAAGGCATTAAGACCGTGGCCGGTAATCCCCATGCGATCGGGTATGTCTCCATTGGCACCGCCCAATACGATGCCACCCATGGCATCCCCATCCGATTGTTGCCCCTCCAACACATTCCGGCCACGATCGAAACCGTCCGGAAGGGCATATTTCCCCTTTCCCGTCCCCTAACTCTTGTAACAAAGTTTCCTCCTACAGGACTTCTTGAAACCTTTATTGATTTCGCTCAGTCGAATCAGGTCAATGATCTCATCCTCAAGCAATATTTCGTCCCGATCCACGAGTGAGGGTCTACTCTCATGGACGGTGCGTCTTCTCGCGTTGATGGCAGGAGGACTCCTGCTGTTGGTTGTCCTGTTTCTCTTTCGTGAGGCCTGGCCTGCCCTTCAGCACATCGGGGTTGCACGTTTTTTCAGTGATCCAGGCTGGTATCCAACCGAAGACGCCTATCGACTGACTCCCATGATATGGGGAACCGTCTGGGCCACTGCTGGATCGATTCTTCTCGCCTCCCCGCTCGGCATTCTCTCAGCGCTCTTTTGTCATTTTTATGCTCCCCCTCTTCTTGGCCGGTGGTACCGCCGCATGGTCGAACTCCTCGCCGGTATTCCCTCCGTCGTGTTTGGCTTCTGGGGCCTGGTAGTTCTGGTCCCACTCATCGGCCGGTGGCATCCTCCCGGCCCAAGTCTCCTGGCCGGCATTCTCATCCTGACGCTCATGATCATACCCACCATCATGTTGGTCGCCCACGCGAGCATGGCCCAGGTTCCTGTCGCCTATATTCATAGTGCCACCGCCTTAGGATTCAGTCGGTGGTCGATGATTTGGCATGTGATACTTCCCACAACCAAAGTCGGACTCTTCACAGGTATTCTCTTGGGATTGGCGCGGGCGCTTGGAGAGACCATGGCCGTTCTCATGGTCTGCGGCAACGTGGTGCGCACCCCTTCTCATCTGTTTGATCCGATCAGAACCTTGACCGCGAACATTGCCCTGGAAATGGCCTATGCCTTAGGCCAACACCGGGCTGCACTGTTTGTTAGCGGCCTCTTACTTCTGGGACTCGCCATGCTGTGTGTCGGGATGGCAGAGGGCTTGCGCTACCGGAACGCATATGTTGCGACAAAGTAGACACGTTCAAGAATATGGCCCCACCGCCATCATATGGGCGGCGGCCACCATGGTCGTCGTTCCATTTTTCTGGTTGATGGGTGATTTGCTCTGGAACGGGTGGAATCATTTGTCATTGAGCTTCCTCTTCTCTGCTCCACAGAACGCCGGGCGGGAGGGCGGTATTGGCCCGATCCTCATGTCTACCCTCCTGGTCGTTGGAGTGTGCATGGGGGTGGCCGTGCCTATAGGATTGGGGACCGCACTGTTCCTTTCGGAATACACCAGACAGGATCATGCTCTAGGCCGACTGATCCGAGCCTCGCTGGACGTGCTGGCCGGCGTACCTTCCATTGTCTTTGGTTTGTTCGGGAATGCTCTGTTCTGCCAAGCGCTCGGATTAGGATTTTCCATTCTGTCAGGAGGTCTGACATTAGCCTGTATGGTGCTGCCAATCTTGATTCGCACGGTGGAAGAAAGTTTTCGCGCCATCTCCCGTGATCAGCGTTTATCCGCTGCGGCCCTTGGCCTTTCCACACCGACCACCATTCGAACGATTCTCCTCCCTGCCGCCATACCCGGCCTGTTAGTCGGAGGCATCTTGGGACTGGGACGAGCGATTGCTGAAACCGCGGCCCTGATTTTTACCAGCGGCTACGTGGACCGGATGCCGGAGTCCTTGATGGACTCGGGACGGACTCTCGCCGTGCACATTTACGACCTGGCCATGAATGTGGCCGGAGGCAATCCCAACGCCTATGCCACCGCCCTTGTTCTGGTTGGTCTCTTGTTGATCATTAATCTTTCTTCTTCTTGGATTACCACACGATGGACCTCATTCAACCAACTCCCCGCATAACTTCAGATTCCGACGAACGGGCGGGGTTCAGAGCATGGCTCCCCTACCCATCCACCGAACCGTGTTGTGAGCCTGTCGCCCATATTCGCGCGGAAAATCTTTCCATTGCCTATCAGGGTCGTCAGGCTCTTCGGAATGTCAATCTTGAGATCAATCGGGGATGCATTACCGCGTTAGTGGGGCCTTCAGGTTGCGGAAAAACCAGTTTCCTCATGACCCTCAATCGCTTAACGGATTTGATTCCGGGTTGCCAGGTATCTGGAACACTGCACATCAATGAACTGAATGTCCTGGCCCAGACCACTAATCTGCTCAACCTGCGGCGTACAGTGGGAATGATTTTTCAAAAACCAACCGTCTTTCCCTTTTCCATCCGAAAAAATCTTGAGCTTCCTCTCAGGGAACATGGCACACATGATCGCACGGTCCTGGCCGCCACCATAGAACACGTCCTCCAACAAGTGGGACTCTGGCAGGAAGTTAAAGACCGGCTCGACCGTCCGGCCCAAGGCTTATCAGGAGGGCAACAACAGAGGCTCTGTCTGGCCAGAGCCCTGGTCTTATCACCGGACGTGCTGATGCTCGATGAACCCTGCAGCGCATTAGATCCCCTTTCCAGTGGAATCATTGAAGATCTGATTGTCAGTTTACAGGGTCACTATACCGTCATTATCGTCACGCATAACCTCGCGCAAGCCCGCCGAATAGCCGATCATGTGGCCTTCTTTTGGTCATATGAAGGTGTGGGGAAGCTTGTGGAGCAAGGCTCCGCTCAACAAATATTCGAATCTCCGAAAGAGGAATTGACCGCCGCGTACATTTCCGGCATTCGCGGATAGCTCCTCTGTGTGCCTCCACCCCTTTCTTCTTAATTTTCCTCATTTTTACATCGGATTGACCTTCCCTTAACGCACTCGTAATACGCCTGGTCTAGTCTCCGTTCCAAGATGAATGAACAATTCCAATCGGCCACAACGCATAGTATTACCAACAAAGGGAGGCAGTATTCATGAAGTTTTTTCTCTTAGGCCTAACTGTTGTTTTTTCCGGGTGTTTGATTTTTTCCGAAGTCTGGGCCGTTGATCCCTTGCATGAGGATACTCTTTGGAATGTGTTACGGGAAAAAGAGATCCTCTCCAAAGAAGATTGGGTGCGTATTGAAGCCGATCGGGAGAAAAAAGCCAAAGAACTCCATGACCGCATGGATCAGGAATTTCCGATTTCTGTCGGCTATGGACGATCGGGGTTTGAGTTAAAAAGCAAGGACGGAAAGTTTGCCACACAAATGCAATGGCGGTTCCAGGGTCGCTTTACGTATCCTACAAACGGAGATCCCATATCTCGCGAAGATTTTGATTCCACTCAGAGTACACTTGAACTTCGACGGGTTCGGATGAAGATCGGAGGTCATGGCTATCAACCCTGGATGAAGTACTATTTCGAGCTGGACTTGCAATCCACGTCCAATTCCGGCGGATCTGCCGGCAGTACCAGATTGATCGACTGGCGTATTAGCCTCGAAAAATGGAAGTGGCTTTCCCTTCAAGTGGGCCAGTGGAAAGTGGACTATAACCGGGAACGGAGAGATTCCTCCGGGAATCAGCAATTCGTCGAACGGTCAATTGTCAATGAAATTTTTACGATTGATCGTCAAATGGGGGCCATGCTCTATGGGCATGTCGCTCCTGGAACACCTTTTGATTCACGATATTATGCAGGGGTCTTTACCGGATCCGGACGAGGTGAGGCCAATGACGACGGCAACATGATGTATTTCGGACGGTACCAGTGGAACTTTTTGGGACGGGATCTGAAATGGACACAAAGTGACGTGGAGTATCATGAGC
This sequence comes from Nitrospirota bacterium, assembly GCA_029865515.1. Classification (GTDB taxonomy): domain Bacteria; phylum Nitrospirota; class Nitrospiria; order Nitrospirales; family UBA8639; genus Nitrospira_E. Next base: position 7,429 of record JAOUGQ010000078.1, on the reverse strand, counting down.
AACCCACGGGAAGCGTGGCCTTCGGCGCCTATACCAATATCGGAAAATGTACCCGGTGGTCATCGAGCGGATGCGGAACCTTGCCCGAAGACAATTCAGCCGGCGTACCCTATACATCTGACTCTTCCGCTAAAGCCGGACAATATCGAGTACAAGGCATGATGGAGGAATTCGCCTTCAAATGGCGAGGGCTCTCCATTCAGCATGAATACCATTGGAAAGAGGTCAAGGATAACAAATATGCGGAAGGTGCCCCTGGCTATAAGACCAACATGATGGGAAGTTATTCACAGATTGGGTATTTCCCTCATTATCTCATTCCCGCCGTTCCAAAACCATTGGAAGTGGCCTTCCGCTATGCATTCGTAGACCCCAACATCTCAGCCCCAAATGACCGGCGGCAGGAATACACGACCGCCATCAATTGGTTTTTCGCAGGGCATAAAAACAAGCTCACACTGGACGGCTCCTGGCTCACGCTGGCCCAGCCAGCGGGTCAAAATCAGCATGAACAGCGGATCCGCCTCCAATGGGATGTGTCATTCTAAATTCATAGGGACGCAAAGGCACTCCTGCTCTCGTCCCCGAAAGACCCTCCAACGATCCCCATCGCTGGAGGGTCTTTTTTATGACACCTTCTTAATTAGGATCTTCATCCTGAACTAAGTGAAGGCTCCTGCCTCCGATTTATCCGAGCCCACCACATCTATCTCGTATTGAAACAGCCTGACCACAGGCACTGCTTGCTGGATATTTGATGAAAAGTTATTCATCCACTAATAGAGACCGATGGGCCTGACTATCTTTTCATGGATCTTAAAGGATATTGAAGACCATAGGAGGTCACGCCAGAAAATCCAACGTTGGAACTGCTGGCCAAGACCTGAGCAGGGTTCATATATCCAGAATGACTTCTTGGCCGGGTCCCAAAAGAACCGTATCGTTTCTTCCAGTTCCTTAGGACCTGCTAACTTATCAGTCTGTTTTCTTTAAAAAATCTTGGTACCGAATGGCCACCTGCCAAGGTTTGCCTTTAAACCGACTCCCGATCTCCCCATCCGGTAACTCAACCATAAATTCTTGAGGTTCGAAAACCAAACGCCCCGGTTGAGGATCAATTTGCTCCAAGGGACGATTTCGATAAGAAGCCTCGTGCCGTTCGGCATCTTGCCATGCGCGGGTTTTCACTGAAAAATTGCTCAAGACCACATACAGGTTTCCTCCTGCCACAAACAGTCCTCCTGAAGTCGTCAGATCATTTTCCGAGTCAATGTGGGCCGTTTCAAAAAATGTCACCATTTCTTCCGTCGTCGCCTTTTCCAAGGCTTTGACAAAATGAGGAGCAAATAAACTGATCTCTATGTCGCTAAAAGCCGCATGCTGGGAAGTGCTCAACCTGCCTCTCTCAACTCGGACTCCTTGGAGGAGTCGGATCATCTCCTCCTTGGTCAAGGAAACCGGGTGGCCATACCCCTTCCCTCCATAGGGATCCGAGATAACCTCGAGAGCCACGACCTGGTTGGGCTGATCCAATATTTTCAACGTTTGAAATTGCGGCGTTTCACACCCCCAAAGGCACAAACCCACCACCATCAGCCACATGAATCTTGCAAACCGCTTCATACCGATATTCCTCCAATCAAACATTGCTACACATCTGTCTTTCGGAAGCATTCTACCCTGGCCACCTCCTGCAAAAGGAGGGGGAGCAGGAAAAATGTTACACACACGTCATATACTTTGGACACAGGTTTAACACGAAACCGGTACATTCAACATGACCACTTAAATTAACAAGGGAGAACAGCATGGTACGAGTTGAACAGTTGATGACCAGAGATCTGGCCTGTATTGATGCAAACCAGGCCGTGTCAGTCGCGGCCAACCTGATGCGGGTTCGAGGAATTGGGAGCCTATTGGTAAAACGTGGGGAAGAGTTAGTGGGAATTGTGACGGAAAGTGACATCGTTCGAAAGATCGTAGCCTTTCATCTCTCACCCGAGTTTGTTCATGTCGAACATATTATGAGCAGCCCCATAGTTTCCATCGATGAATCGGAATCGATCTTTGAGGCTGCCGGGATCATGCAAGCGGCTCATACGAGACATCTGGTTGTCGGCAATGAGTCCCATGTCTTCGGCATGCTATCTGTTCGTGATTTATTATCTCCTGTCGCAAAGGATGAATTATAAACCTATGAAAACAATCACGACGCGCTCTTATCCCTCCTTATTCAATGGCACATTCCAACAGTCATCATCCTGGCTGGCCAATGCATTGGGTGCCGATTTGACTCATTTCTGGATGAAAGGCATTAAAGCCGTCCTCAGCCTATTGATCATCACCATCCTCGCAGGGCTTGCCGGAGGGGTCCTGAGAATATTTTTGAATTTAGAAACCCTCTTCACGGAACCCCTCGAACAGGTTTTTCGTCAACTCATCGTGGACACCTTGATCATTCTCGCGATCGTGGAGGTGTTTAAAACCACCGTGACCTATTTTTCCGAAGGGCGGGTCAAAGTCACATTCATTGTAGATACCATACTCGTGGTCATGCTCACCGAAATTATTTCGAAATGGTTTTCCGAAGCTCGGCTCGATCAATGGATGATTCTGGGCGGGATCCTGGTGGTGCTGGCCGTCATCCGCGTCGTTGCGGTCCAATGGTCGCCAACCCGGGTCGGGACTATGCCGGGAATCAATGAGACGGCCCAAATTCCGACCTAACCCGTCTTGCACGTATCTCACCTACACACATTCACGCACACGAGACGTTGGACGTATCCAACAGAAGCGATACAAAAAATTCACCGGTAGGGAGGGTTCCGCCTTTCGTCAAAAGAAATAAAGAAATTACAGGACTACTACGAAACACCATTACGAAGGAAAAATGACGGAGACTTATTCGAATGGTTCCTTCCCTTCTTCGATGACGTGCCACCCTGTATCGGTCATGATTAATTCACTGACAGATCCCGTTGAGACATTGTATGTGCTATTCCGTTTGGGCATAGGGGTACCCAAGCAATGCGGCACAAATATCGGTATGCGACACAATCACGCCTATCCTTCCTGGAAATTTTTCAACCAGCTTTTTCAAAACACCTGTAGCACGAAATTCTCCATCGGATAAAGACTCTCCTCCTTCAGGGCAGTGGATCCTGTCCCAGTGCCCATTGCTTCTCGCGCCAGGCCCATGAAATCTTATTTCCATCCTGATGTTTCCTCCACGCAAAGAAGCAAAAGCCTTTTCAACCTCATATCCTGTCTTGAATCCAATGACCTGGCCAATAGCTTTGGCCGTCTCACGTGTTCGCCCGGCAGGGGAACTCAGAATAACAACAATGCCTTTATCCTTTAGAAAATTCCCTATGGCCTCCGCCTGTTTTTGCCCTGCTGCTGTTAGAGTGTCCAGCTCTTCTTCCGGAATCCACGGTAAGTGCACCACATTTTTCTTTGATTCGGCATGCCGCACAAGATCGACTCTCAGAAGCACCTTCCCATCAATCACCGGTTTGGTGTCTTCATGAGTATTTTTAGATTTTAGATTGACACCCATTCACGAAAATGAGGAGTACGACACGAAAACTATTTTTCTCGTAATCTGAGAAACACTTTCGAAGGACGCACCGTTAAGTTCGCGTGTTGGCGGGTATCTCCTTTGAAACCGGAATAATTTGTGTGCCTGCCCGAATTTCATCAGTCCCCCTTAACACAACTCGATCACCCGATTGGAGAGCGCCAAACACTTCAACCATTAGACCACTCTTCGATCCCTTTCGGACGGGAATCCATTCCACAAGATCTTCCTTGACCAGAAGCACGAAAACGTTTTCTGTTGTGGTGACAACCGCCGTGGCCGGGACAAACAATGTCGGGGTGGATCGGCGAATCGACCAGCGGACCTCAGGAAACATTCCCGCCGTCAGCCGCATCGTCGAATTATCCACGTCCATTTCCACGGGCATGGATCGAGTTTGAGGATCTACCGATTGAGAAATACGAGACACCACCCCCTGAAAAGTCTCCTCCGGGTAGGCCGGTACGGTAAATGGCACAGTGGCCCCTTTGGCAATCGACCCGACATACACCTCCGGAACCGGAACGATCAATCGCAAGTGCACAATCTGCTCTAACCGTAACAGCGATGAAGCACGACCGCCTCCGACGTCAGGTCCCACAACCGCTCCCGGATGAATATTCCGTTGAGTGATCACTCCATCGAACGGTGCCACTACTCGCAAATACTTTTCCATTTCTTGTAACGATTGAAGATGAGCTTCAAGCGCATTCTGATGATGTTGGGCCAGTTCCAGATCGTTTCCGGCCACGATACCGGGGGTAGAGGCCGCAGCTTGAAGACGGGTATACGTGATGTTTGCCGCACGAAGCTGGGCTTCCGCTTCCCTCCTCTGCGCTTGCAGTTCTGGCGCGCTCAATTGAATGAGGACCTCTCCCTTCTTCACTCTTGCCCCACGGTCCACTTTGACGGAATCAACGATTCCCATGATCTTGGGGGAAAGATCTACGCTGAGAAAAGGAAGCAATTCCCCCGGCAAGGGAATTGTCTCATTCAAATGTTGACTGGAAACCGGCACCACTTCAACCGAGATTGGTTGAGTACTGCCCGCAGGGATTTCTGACATTTCCGGGGAAAGGATTGAGGATGAAGAGACCGATGGCTTCTGAGACAAACGCCCCTCGTTGCTCATGACCATCACACCCACCCCGATAAGTCCCAACAACACCAGCCCGATTCCGATCGTCTTTCGTGACATAGCAACTCCCGGCTAACTGGAAACAGGCACTTGCTTGGGTTCATAGTGGACACTCATCGGATCGTCGGGATCTAAGGAAGGAGACCGGATGGCTCCGCCACTCTCCAGAATCGCATACACGGCTGGCAAAATCAGCAAACTGGAGACGGTAGCAGCCAGTAATCCGCCAATCACTGCCTGCCCCAGAGGGGCCACCTGCTCGCCTCCCTCCATGATGCCCAATGCCATCGGAAGCATCCCGACCATCATGGCCAACCCGGTCATGAGGATCGGGCGAGCCCGGCTGCATGCACCTTCTCGAGCAGCTTCCCCCGCTGAAAATCCTTGTTTCCTATGATGTTCGGCAAACGACACTAAAAGAATCGCGTTTGCCACGGCTACCCCTGTAGCCATAATGGTCCCCAAAAACGATTGAATATTCAGCGTGGTTCCAATGAGCGTCAGCACAAGCACGACCCCCATCAACACCGCAGGCATCGTCAACAGGACCACCAGGGCGCTCCGCCAGGATTGGAAGTTTGCGGCTAAGAGAAGGAAGATGGTCAGCAATGCCAGGGCCAATCCCAGTTGGAGGTTGACGAACATTTCTTTCATCGGGGCGATTTGTCCTCGAACGTCTACTCGAACCCCTTTCGGAGGTGGGCCGACACGATTTAACGCGGCGTCAATGTGTTTCGCAGCCCGGCCTAAGTCTTCTCCAGTCACATTCGCCACAATCGTGACCATCCGTTGCATGTTATATCTGGCATACTCACCGATAGAGGTTCCGGGAATGACTTCTGCCACGTCACGAAGCAACGGCCCTCGTCCCCCTTGCAACATCACAGGAAGATTCAACATATCCTGCACGGACTGGAATTCCGATTGAGGAATTTCCACCTGAACCTGATAGGCTCTTCCAGATTTGGGGTCACGCCAGTAAATCGGTTCCACGAAACGGGTTGAGGAGGTCGCCGAGACCACCGCCCTGGCCACTTCACCAGCCGTCACACCGAGCTGGCCAGCCCGCATTCGATCCACGCGCACCGCCAGGGTGGGATAATCCAAGGGTTGACCGAAGCGCAGATCCCGGATGGCCGGTAGATGCGAGAGTTCCTCTCGCACTTGTTCCGCATACGCCCTGTTAGCATCCAAGTCCGGTCCGCTCATCGCGATTTCAATCGGGGTCGGGGATCCCATGCTCATAACCTGCGTGACAATATCACCTCCCTCAAAGGTATAACGAGTTCCAGGAAAGCGTTTTGGCAAAAGATCCCTCAATCGTTCTTTCACCTGCTCCAAGGAAACATCGGAACCCGGCTTCAGCGCCACCAACAACACCGCTTCATGAGGTCCACTGCTCCACATATACAGGGTATTCACCGGATAACTCGAGGGATGAACTCCCACAAACCCCAGGCTGATATTAATACGTTCAGGGCCGATTTCCTGTTTAATCGTCTCCAAAATTTCCTTCGTTAACACTTCCGTTCGTTCGACACGGGTCCCATCCGGAGCCAGAATTCGTAATTGAAATTGTCCGGTATCGACCCGAGGAAAGATATCCAAGCCCAGCCTGGAACCTAACACCACGACAGTCGCCAGACTGAGCAGCAAATAGCCGGTGAGAACCAGCCACCTATGGTTCAACGTCCATTTCAGGATATTGAGGTAGCAGACTAGCGTGGTCGGACCTTTTCTCTCCTCGGCTCCGGGATGCTTACCCAAAAGCCAGACGGCCAAGACCGGCACTAATGTCGTGGAAAGAATATAGGAGGCGGCCATGGCAAATCCCACCGCCAATGCCAACGGTACAAACAAGGCTTTCGCCACTCCGCTCATAAAAAACGACGGGAGAAACACCGCTAATATACTCAGCATGGCCAGGAGAAGAGGCACCACCACTTCCCCGCGTGAATCCTTAACGGCCCTCCCCAGGCTCTTCCCACGAGACAAATGGGCATGCACATTTTCAATCGTGACCGTAGATTCATCAACCAAAATGCCCACTGCCAGGGCCAGCCCCCCCAAGGTCATAATATTGATGGTCTGCCCACATGCCCATAAGGCCACCACGGCAGCCAAGAGCGCGAATGGAATGGTTACCACGACTATCACCGAACTCAGCCAACTCCGGAGGAATAGCCACACCACCAATCCCGTCAAGATCGCCCCCAGCGCACTTTCCACAACAACGGCCTTCACCGCATTGGTGACATAGGTTGATTGATCGAATTCAAAACTAATCTGAATATCGTCCGGCACTGCGGCCCGAAATGTCGGGAGCGAGGCTTTAACGCGATCCACTACCGCCATGGTGGAGGCATCGGCCCGTTTGGTGACCGGAATGTAGACCGTGCGTCGCCCGTTTACCATGGCATAACTGGTGACAATATCCTCCCCATCTTCTACGGTTCCCACGTCATTCAAAAAAACTGTGGGCCCTGATCCCAAACGAATAGGCAGATGCTCCAATTCTTCGATGTTCCCGACGACAGAATTCACTGGAGTCAGATAGGCAAAATCTCCTATGCGGACATTTCCTGCCGGCATGAGCATATTACCCGTTCGCACGGCCTGCACTACTTCCTCTGGAGACATTGCAAATGCCCGCAACCGTTCAGGATTCACCTTAACTACGATTGTTCGGGCCGTCCCACCAAATGGCGGAG
>JAOUGQ010000077.1 GCA_029865515.1 Nitrospirota bacterium | reverse complement strand
AGATGATTTCGTACATCTGAACAATGCCCCATAGCGTCGCGGGAATCACGATGACAAAGAGGGTAACGATGGCAAAAAGTCGCCAAAGCGGGTGCTTAGTTTTGCGTGAAAGATGTTCGGGCATAGGGCATAGAGTGTGAGGGAAACCTAAAGCAAACCGCGTTTTTGAAGATAATCCCGATCGATCACCGGAGCGGGTTTGGGCGCGAGAGTCCCGCTGGCTTGCAGTAAGCGTTCAACATATTTCCCAATCAAATCGGATTCTAAATTGACCGGATCCCCGATCTGCTTGAGCCCCATGGTGGTAACTTTGGCGGTATGTGGAATGATGGCCAGAGCTATGGATCGCTCCGAAACGGCATTGATCGTCAAACTAATCCCATCCACGGTAATGGAACCTTTAGGCACACAATACCGGATTATTTCCTCAGGCGCTTCGACAGTGAGTTGAATCGCATTCCCATCTTGCTCTCGAGCACGGAGGATACCGATCCCGTCAACATGCCCCGTCACCAGATGCCCTCCCATCCGGGCATTGAGTTTCATGGCGCGTTCTAAATTTACCGGTGTGCCAACGGGAATGGTGCCGAGAGTGGTGCAGTTCAATGTTTCGGTCGACACATCCACCGAGAATCCCATGTCACCCACATGACTCGCTGTCAAACACGCACCGGACACGCTGATACTATCTCCCACTTTGAGATCGTCCAAGACCAGAGAAGCCAAAATGGTAAATTTTGCTCCAGCCAGACCTTTATTAATAGTCTGAATCGCACCCATTTCTTCAACAATTCCGCTGAACATATTCCCTCATTTTTTTACTCGGTATCGGTGTCTTTGCTTAAAAAAACCTTTTTCACCACCAGGACAAAGACCACCAGTAAGACCACTATGCCGAGAGCCGCGACAATCCCGATAATGATATCACCGGTTCCCATTGCTTCCTTCATGATGTCCGCCTTTTTGCCTCTCCTTGAAAAAAAATGATTATAGCATAGCCGGGTTTTTGATCCCTATCATGGTGGCACCAAAATATCCCGCTGTCAGCAATAGGATCAACCCGATACAGATGAACCCGCCCCCATACCCCAGGGAATGAATGAGTATCCCGGCCAGGAGCGGTCCCCCCGCATGGCCGATGTCCATAATTGTGCCTCGTAATCCCATACCAGCTCCCAGGGCTTTTCCTTCAGAGTAATCCGCAACCAGAGCCGTGGTCGACGAGGTCACCACCGCTTCGCCAAACCCAAAGGCTCCCGCAATAGCCAATAAGAGGAGATATATTTGAATTTGTGGAATCAGCATAACCATAAATCCGCACAGGCAGAGTCCCCCGAAAATAAGCGGTTGCCTGGCCCCCCGATCTGACATTCGTCCCATAAAAGGTTTGGCGATAAACGAGGTCAAAGCTTGCACCCCAAACAAGACCCCGATTTCAGCGGCGTTTAACCCGATGGACAATCCATAGAGTGGCAAAAAGGCCATCAGCGTGCCATTGCCCATCATCTTGGCGGCTTCCACGATACTTGTGATGAGAATGGGAGGAATCTGGCAAACCCGACGGAGCCCTTCACACATCTCCTTCCATACAGTTGAGAGAGAATGATGGCGAACCCGGGAGTCTATTGGAGTCCGGGGGATTAGACAAAAGAAGACCAATGCCAAGACCCCAAATATCCCCGCTACAATAAAGGTTGGTGAAAACCCATATTGATACACAATCGCTCCACCGATCATAGGACCCAATAGTCCACCTCCTTGGGTGGCAGAGGTGTACCACCCAAAGGCTTCGCCCCGCCGTTGCGCAAATAGTTCACCAACCATTGCCAGGGCCAGCGGGGTAAACATCGCCGTTGCTAATCCGTGAAACAAGCGCAAAATCCCCAATGTCGACAAATCAGTAATAAATGGGTACAGAAATGGCGGTAAGGCAAAGGCCAGGACTCCTCCCAGCATCAACCGTTTTCGATTCACGACGTCGGATAGCAAACCCATTGGTAGCTTTAAGACCACTCCCGTCAACGTCGAAACGGCCACGATCAGACCGACCATGAAAGGGCCTGCACCAAGGCTCTCAACAAATAAGGCCAAGGCCGGTCGGCGGACCATGTCGTAGCTAACAAAACAACACAGTCCAACGAGGCAGAGGAAGATAAACGCTTTTGAATCTTTCATGTTGGAGACTGAACGAGCAGGAGACCTGGTAGGAGGAAATCCTCATTGCGGGAAGGCAACAAAGTTAGAAGATTAAAAATCTCACACGCCAAGGCACCTGAAACGACGCTACCAATGGTTCAGGCGAGTGTCAACGAGAAATGTACCGATCGACACACACCTCGTCACAGTTCTATGTTTTTTGGTCTTTCCGACGAAGCATGTCCTTAGAAAAAGGAGAAACGGACATTTTTGAGATGGACATCGATAATCGGTGGCCATATATATTTCTCAGCTCTAGAACCCACTTCAATCACAACAACGCTGGAAACATCCTCGTTAGTTGACTTGTAAATAGGTTGCGGTTTTTTCAAGCGCACGCAAGAAGAACCCCCACCCAATTGAGGATGACCACCCAGCCGTGTTGGAGGAATATTCTGGAATGAAGAGGAAGAAAATGAAAGGGTATGGGCTGCGTTCACGAAGGCCCGGTGTCTGGGGAGTAGACCTCTGCCTTTAGAACACTGTTAAATCAGCAACAAAATTCCATGAATAGGGATGAGAAGGGATCCCTATGAAGAGGAGGAAGACAGAGCTTCCTGTTCCGTCTGACAAATTGAAATGAGTTCATGGATTTGGAGGCTTTCAATCAAGTCTCCAACACATCCTTGTGGTTGAATCCAGGTAATCCGACCATGCAAGTCGTTGAACTTTCTGGAGCATAACACCAGGAAACCTAATCCAGCGCTATCCACAAAGGTTAAACCCTGGAGGTTGAGGATCAGATGCTCTCGTTCCGTCTGACAACATTGATTGATAATGGCTTTGACATGCCACCGGGAATGCAAATCCAGACGGCCATGAAAATCCACGACCGTAGCCCCTCGACTTCCTCGTACAATCATTTCAATGGCCATAATCTTAGGAGGCTTTATCGGTCCGATACACAAGAGCTTAAAACTTTTTCCGTGGTCAGTGAAAATATCTCTCGCTTCAACCATCTCTTGTCACTCAATGCCCTGAGGCAACTGTAACCGGTTCTGTTTCTTTTGGCTTACCTGTATCATATTAGTGTTTTCCCCCCTCGACTCCTGCTACAATTTCCTTATTCATGCCACCAGCGATTCATCCGGTCGATCTCATAGAAATTCTCCGTCAGCATCGGTTGACTCCGGCGATTGTCTTCTTGACATCCCGCCGGGCCTGCGACGAGGCCATTGATACCTTCGCCCATAGTTCAGCCAGAGTTTCCCACCAGCGGTCGGAGACCATCCGCACGTTTCTGGAGAAATTTGCCAAAGACTTCCCCAGCATTGAACATCACCCCTTAATTCCGGTTGTTCAAGAATATGGAGTGGCCGCCCATCACGCAGGCCATCTGCCTTCCTGGAAAATCGCGATCGAAGAACTCATGCGCCAGGGCTTGTTGGATGCCGTATTTGCCACGACCACTTTGGCTGCCGGGGTGGACTTTCCGGCACGAACGGTCGTCATTACCCAATCCAGCGTCCGCAAATCCCAGGACTTCACGGATCTGACGATTAGCGAAATTCAGCAATTGGCCGGACGCGGGGGGCGCCGGGGGAAAGATTTGGTAGGGGTCGTGGTCATTACGCCTTCTCCCTACATCGACTTACACATCCTTGGCAAAGGGCTCACAGGCTATCCGGAACCGATTGATAGCCAATTTGTCGTGTCCTACCCCATGGTGCTGAATCTCTTAAAAGCGCATAACCTGGATCAAATTGAGGGTCTGCTCGCGAAGAGCTTTGCGCAATTTCAACTGAATCAACGATCAGCCATCCATCAGGACCACCTGGATACCATCCAGGAACAACTACAACCCTATGGCCCCAGGGAATGCGCGGATTGGGTCAACCAATGGAAAGTGTTCGACCTAGCCCGACGACGCAAATCTCACCGGCAGCCACTGGTCAATAACGACACGCCCTTTCTGACAGCCTGTCTGCCTTTTTTGACCCCGGGTCGCCTCATTGGACTACCGAAAGGCCCGGCCATTGTACTCCGTCAGTATCGAAGCCGGGGAACCTTTGCGCCAATGTTATCCGTGGTTCGGGCCAAAGGCACCATTGGCGAGTGTCCGGCTCATTCAGTCACTCAAATCTACGATCGGGTGTTTGAGTTTCAGCCCTCTCGCACCCTACCCTGGTGCCCTCCACACGTCCTCCACCAACTCAAGAAAGAGCTGTCCCAATTACCAGCTCGTCTTCCCACAGTTCCCATTTTGACGGAAACTCAGGAAGCGGACGATCCCCTCCTTGCCGAAGTCTTAACGGAGGAATTTCCCTGTCCCACCTGTCCGTCACACTCGGCGTGCAAAAAAGATTTTCCGCTGGCTTCGAAACTTCGCCTCAAGTCTCAACAATTGACCAAAACCATTCAAGCCCTGCGAGATGGGTTATGGCACCGGTTTCAACAAAAGGCCGAAGTCCTGCACAAATTCGGGTATTTAACGGCGGGCTCTCAACTCACCGTTGATGGGGAATGGGGAAGGCTCATTCGCATTAACCATTCGCTGCTCATAACTGAATTAATCCGCATGGATGCCTTCTCAGGCATTGCTCCAGGGTTGTTGGCGGGCGTGATGGCCAGTATTTCCCATGACGATGATCGACCAGGGTCCTATATGCGACTCCCCTCAGGACTGGCCTCCGTCTTGACTCAAGTACGGGCCGTGGCCGATTCCTTAAGTCCCTATGAACCCCCACCCCTCTTACGCTCAGACGTCGCCGCGTTAGCGGAACGATGGATCGGTAATCCTCAACTTACCTGGGCGTCACTTGTGCGCTCGACGTCCATGGCCGAAGGTGACGTGTACCGGTTATTAGCCAGAACCTTGGAATTCCTCTCTCAATTGTATGGTCTCAAGGTCACACACCCAGGATTAGCTGATATCGCCCACTCCGCGATGGTGGCCATGCGCCGGGAGGTCCTGCAGGAACTCCCCTAGCCACAGGATTGGAATACGACGCCATGAATCATGATGATCTGAAACTTGAACTCCTCAATTTACCGGTGAAATATTTACATCAAATGGCCAGAGGCCGCATTCATCGACATTTCCGGCTTGGGAAACAACGATTGGTCGAATTGATTTTGGCCTTCCCACCGGATCAGAGACTGGCTATTGAAGCTGAACTCCAACAGATTCAAAAAACTCGTCAAGAACGTTTGGCATTACAGGAAGCCCGTTCTGCTGCACTGCCAAAAATTTCATCTCCGCCCCTGCGATCAAAAGTTCTTTCGCCTAAGGGGAAACCCAACTTCGGCCCCCCTCAACCCTCGGTCAATCTCCAGCAAATCCTGGAAGGCATTGGCGTTCCTGAGCCCATGCCCTTTGTCCCGGATCCCTGGCAAACCGAAGCGGTGGAATATCTGGCGCATTCAGATGTCATCGTCAGCGCCCCGACGGGAAGTGGAAAAACCTATGTGGCGATCCAAGCCATCAAGCAAGCCATGGCTCTGAACCAAACGGTGATCTACACCTCGCCACTGAAAGCCCTCTCTAATACGAAATTCATGGAATTTACCCAACTCTTTGGATCGGACCAGGTCGGGATTTTAACAGGGGACCGGCGGGATAATGCCCAAGCCCCGCTGCTTGTGATGACCACCGAAATACTCAGAAATTTACTGTATGACGCAGCAAGTGGGGAGATCGACCTCCGACTGCATACCTTGGGGCTGGTGATCCTGGATGAATCACAGTATCTGGCTGATCCGGAACGAGGAGTGGTGTGGGAAGAAACGATTATCTTGTGTCCAGCCCAAGCCCGGCTTTTGCTCCTATCCGCCTCTATCGGAAATCCTCAGGATCTAGCCGAATGGTTACAAGCCATCAGGCCCATTCCCTGCCATCTCGTCCGCCATGCCAAACGATCCGTTCCACTTCGTGGCCTGTATTTGCATCCCACTGGTCAACTGGTTCCACTATTCAGAAATCAAGATATTCACCAGGGCAAGGGGTATCATTTTCATCCTGAGACCAAACGCCTGTTCGCCGAATACGAAATTAAACCGTTTATTTAATTTACGATATAGTCACAATCCACCAATACCTCATGCATAACATGAGCTTTCAAGCGCCAAACAGCTGTTTCAAAAACACAACAAATGTGGCAAGAAATAGACGACAGGAAACTATCTACAACGATACACGCCCTGATTATTATGGAAAAATTCATATTCCTGACAGTTATTTTTTAGCACAAAATTTGCGTTAACAGTCTGGATCAAAGTCCTAGGCGAACACAATAACATGCCTTCTATGCACAGCAAGCTTTCACAGCCATTGATTTTCAACCTTCTTCTGACGGCCCTGCTCTCTATCACCCTTACCGGTTGTCAAGGGTTTCAGCCCAAGACTCACGGAGAACTGGCAATGGCGGATCAGGATTTCATGGGAATCTGGGAGGCCTATAATCACTGCATGACTGAATACGACATTCAGCACATGCATGCCAGTCTTCATATATTAGATTCCGCCCCAAAACCGATCTCACTCAACGACTCCCCCATTCCCGTGCCAAAATTTTTAAAAAAAGTATCTGCAGCCAGAAACTCCAGGCTCGCTGTAGATCCACGAGCCATGGCCGCCTCCTGTTCCATCCATCTTGCTGAAGTGGCCCAGCAATCGGCTGACTGGCATACGGCACTTCAGACCTTTCAGTCAATCATCAAAAATTACCCAGAGCCTCAGTATGCCTTCTATGTCACCAAAGCCAATCAGGCGATGGAGGAATTCTCTTCAGTCCGCCCCGCATCACTTGCCTCTCACGACGCCTTGGTTCGTTAAGGCGCCATCGGCACCTTTTTCTTTCTCTACGTTACGGTTCCTGGATCCGCTTTTAAACAAAGCCAAAACAATTATTTCCGCAGGCCGATCGCCGACCGATACGCCTACGAGATGACCCATGCAGAAAAGGAAATGAAAGAAGAATGACTAAGAAGCTAGAGAAGTTGCTTGCTTTTGGGTTTATTAGGCTGGCATTCATCGCATTGGCACATCCGACGCAACGCGGTGTACGAATACAGGCCGGTATCATGCCCGTCGCTCCATTTAAATCGAAACGCATATCGCCCAACCGGCTCGATATCCTGCAATAAAATGAGGAGGGGAATAGAGTCAGGCTTAATGCGCAACTCACCGGTCCACTCGTCCGTGCAGGCCGCACAAGGACAATGTTGTCGCAAATACCGGACAGGATAGACCCCTTGATGCCCATCACTCCACGTGATGCCCAACACCCCCTTATCCAGCCATTCCATATCTGTCGGTTCAAGAGAGGCTTGAGAAGTCATACCCCAATATCCTTATGAGTTGGCATCCTAGGATACCCATTGTTCAAATCTCGGAAGTGATTTTCCAACAACAGTTTGAAAATACGCCTCAATGGCTTCCTCCACTTCAATCCGGACCGTCCCGATCGCTTTCAATCGAGAAAGGCTGGCCATGGGGAGGCGTCGAGCCTGTTCAATAAATGCCAGACTTCCCTTGGAAATAGACAGCACCCGTCCCACCCCCCGTTGACCACACTGATCACAGACCATCCCCCCTAATCGAGGGGAAAACCACTGAGGCCTATTGCGAGGAGCACTATTCCCACATTCCGTGCAACGGTCAATTTGTGGACGAAACCCCGTATAACCCAATACATGAATTTGAAATAATAACGTGGTGAGTGCCAGATCCCGGTCAGGAAGTAATGTTTCCAAACTATACACCAGAGCTGCATACATCTCCGGATTAGGATCACGATCGGCCGTGATCATTTCCACCATACGTACCATCTTGGCGGCTGCGCCCATGACGCCCAGGTCTTCCCGTATGGATTTAAAGTTTTTAACCAGATCTATTTGACTAATTTGCCCCAAGGCGTCGGGAGTTTTTTGAAACAGGGTAACATCAACAATCCCAAAAGGCTCAAGCACCCCACCAAATCGTGTTTTCATCCGACGAGCCCCACGAGCCGCGCCTCGAATTTTCCCCAGATCATGAGAATAGAATGTCACGATCCGGTCAGCATCACCCCATCGTTGACTTCGAAGAATGACCGCGCGGGTTCTTAAGAGCGGCATGGAAACTCCACCAGAAATGTCCGCACGTCAGAATTGAGCACTCATGTGCTTAGCACCCATCTTCATCCATAGCCCAGTTCGGTCAACACCTGGACATTATCGCGCCATCCTTCCTGCACTTTCACCCACATCCGCAGATAAATCTTCATACCGAACAGGCGTTCCATATCTATCCGCGCACTTTGCCCAATTTCCTTGAGGCGCATGCCTTTTTTCCCGATAACAATTCCTTTTTGACTGGCTTTTTCTACCAGAATAACAGCCCGAATGGTGGTAAGGCCTTTTTCCTCCTCAAATTGTTCAATGAGCACGCCCACGGCATAAGGCAATTCGTCGTAAGTCTGTTCCAGCACTTTTTCACGAATGATCTCCCCGGCCATATGACGCATGGGCTGGTTAGTCAAAAAATCCTCGTCATACATCAAGTCCGGACAGGAGGGAAGACAGGCAAAGGTCAATTCGACTAATCGGGGGATATTCAGCCCGGTTTTGGCCGAGATGGGCACAATCTCTGTCCAGGGGAACCATGTGCGGTACTGGTCGATAAGCGGTAGTAACCGGGATTTGGCCACAGCATCGGCTTTATTCAATAACAGAAAAACTCCTTGAAATGGTCGTTCCCGATGAGCCTCTGTTACTTGCTCCATCACATACCGGTCTCCAGGACCTGGCGCCACCTGACTATCCACGATCATATAGACGACATCGGATTGCGTCAGGGTACCTAACGCCGATTGCACCATTTGGGTATTGAGTCGATGATGGGGCGTATGCAGGCCTGGCGTATCGACCAGAATCAGCTGTCCCTCCGGATAATGACCGACCCCTAAGATGAGGTTTCGGGTCGTTTGAGGTTTATCAGAGACGATGGCGATCTTTTCACGCACCAACGCATTGAGCAGAGTCGACTTGCCGACATTTGGACGACCAAGAATAGCTAACTGACCTGATTTCATAAAATAGCTCTCAAAAATGAAAAAACTGCTAGAAGATTAAAAGGAAATTATGATGGGTCGAAGGGATGTGCCGCAAGAACCGGCGCGCCTAGGGTCTAGCTGTAATTGAGGAAGGAGCAGGTTCCACAAACTGATAAACCACCTCCCCCTGCCGGACCATGCCCAGGCGATTACGGGCCAACTCTTCCAGCCGCTGTGGATCCCGTTGAATGCGGGTGATGTCTTCTTGGATGGCAGCATTAATGTCTTCCAATTGCTTGATCTGCTCAGTCAGATGCTGACGCGTCTCTCGCATATGAAAGTATAAGGGCAACCCATTGGAATTAAAAAACATGGTCCCGGTCAGCACACTCATTACCAAAAACGCCCCGACCAATGGCAGGCGATTGAATAGATCCCCCCAAAACCCGGTGGACGCCCGTTTTTTATTATTGGACCGCATAACTGAGGATTACGATTTTACAGGAAGGACAGCTTTACCGCGATACAAAGCGGCTGAGCCTAAGGCCTCCTCGATTCTCAGAAGCTGATTGTATTTGGCTAAACGATCCGTACGGGACAAGGACCCCGTTTTAATCTGACCGGCATTTAACGCCACTGCGAGATCAGCAATTGTCGTATCCTCAGTCTCCCCGGATCGGTGTGACACAATAACCCCATATCCCGCTCGTTGAGCCATGCGCATGGCCTCGATCGTTTCCGTCAGCGTGCCGATTTGATTCACTTTGATCAGGATGGCATTCCCGATGCCTTCACGAATACCCCGCCCTAAGAATTCGACATTGGTGACAAATAAATCATCGCCCACGAGCTGAACACGATCACCAATTTGGTCCGTTAACTGTTTCCAGCCGGCCCAATCACTTTCATCAAGCCCGTCTTCAATCGAGACGATCGGATACTGCTTGACCAGCCTGGCATAATACTCAACCAGTTCCCCTGAGGACATTTTGGGTTTGCTCGCATTGCGCAAATGATACATCTTTTTTTCAAAAAACTCACTTGCCGCCGCATCAAGCGCCAGGACCACATCTTTCCCTGCTCGATACCCGGCTTGGGCAATGGCTTGTAAAATGTAATCCAGGGCTTCTTCATTCGATCGAACCGCAGGGGCAAATCCACCTTCATCCCCGACGGCCGTGCTCATGTTTTTGGATTTCAAAATGGTCTTGAGATGGTGAAAGATCTCTGTCCCCATCCGGAGAGCTTCTCGAAAACTTGCCGCCCCGACCGGCATGATCATGAATTCCTGCAGATCCAGCCCGTTATCGGCATGTGCCCCACCATTGATAATATTCATCATGGGAACCGGCAATTCCCGCGCAGAGACACCGCCCAAGTATCGAAAAAGCGGAATACCGAGTTCCTGGGCAGCAGCCCGGGCAACAGCTAACGACACCCCAAGGGTGGCATTGGCCCCTAACCGGGTCTTACCTTTGGTTCCATCCAGTTGGATCAACCGTGAATCGATGCTCACCTGATCCTGGGCCTCGAGGCCACGGAGAGCCGGCAGCATACGCTTTTGAATGCCCGCTAAGGCTTTGGAGACGCCTTTGCCCATCCATTGTTTTTTATCCCCATCCCGTAATTCCAGGGCTTCTCGCGTCCCTGTTGAGGCTCCGGAAGGGACAGCCGCGCGACCGGACATGCCACTGGCCAAGTGTACGTCTACTTCAACCGTTGGATTCCCGCGAGAATCCAGAATCATCCGTGAGGTGATGTCCTGAATAAGACTCATAAAAGAAAAAATTCCTTATGGATCGTGAGTAAAAATGGCCCTCTCGTATACCTTGTACCCTGAGACGGGCCTTAGATCAAGATGTGAGGTGATGTTTCAACAGGGTATTGACCTTACCAGGATTGGCTTTTCCCTGTGAGGCCTTCATCACCTGCCCGACCAAAAAGCCTAGTACCGTTTCCTTGCCGGATCGATATTGCTCTACTTGCGCCGGATACTGAGCCAGGACCTCTTCAATAATCTTCCCTAGAATTCCTTCATCGGAAACCTGAAGCAGGCCTTTCTCCTTGACTAAGGCACCCGGCTCTTTCCCGCTTGCATAGAATTCGGGGAAGAGATCTCGCGCAACTTTCAAACTGACCGTCCCCGCTTCCACTAGCTGTAAGAGTTGAACCAATCGTTCAGGGCTCACAGCGGAAGATTCCGGAGTGGTTCCCGCCGTATGAAGCTCACGAAGTAATTCCCCCATGACCCAGTTACTAACGGTTTTGGGGTGAGGGAACAGTTTTACGCACGATTCAAAATAGTCGGCCAGACTTTTCGAATCGGTCAGAACCTTTGCATCGTACTCGGGTAACTGATAATCCTTCACAAAGCGCTGCAAGCGAGCGCCAGATAATTCTGGAATCGTGTGACGCAACGCCTCAATCCACTCAGGCTCCACGTTGACGGGCAACAAGTCCGGGTCGGGAAAATACCGGTAGTCATGCGCTTCTTCTTTACTCCGCATGACCGCCGTTTGCCCTTTCTCCACATCCCATAAGCGGGTCTCCTGACGAATCATCCCACCTTCCGTCAACACTTCGGCCTGCCGGGAAATTTCAAAATCCAGCGCATCTTTGGCGAAGCGGAAGGAGTTAATATTCTTTAACTCCACCTTGGTTCCAAGCACATCCTGTCCCTGAAGACGAAGCGACACATTCGGCTCGCAACGGAAACTTCCCTGTTCCATATTCCCATCACACACCTCAAGATCCACCAAGAGATCACGCAGGGCTTTTAAATAGGCATCCACCTCTTCAGAAGAGTGGAGGTCGGGTTCGGTCACAATTTCTAACAAGGGAGTTCCCGCCCGGTTTAAGTCCACCCCGCTGCCTTCTGCATGCGCATCATGAACATTTTTCCCCGCATCTTC
>JAOUGQ010000356.1 GCA_029865515.1 Nitrospirota bacterium | reverse complement strand
ATTAATTGCGGGTGGGGGCGAACGGGTTCCTCTCCTTGAAGAAGCCCTTGGGTGTCTGAATGGGCGGGCCGGAGTGATGATTGAACTCAAGGTAGCAGGGATTGCCGCTGAAGTGTGTGCGACTGTCAAGGCGGCTAACTTTCAGGGGGCGGTGATTTATGCCTCGTTTGTTCATGAAGAATTACTGACTGCGAGGAGTTTGATGGCAGATGCCCACACCTTGGCTCTGATCGAGGAGGCGCCCATAGATCTTACAGCCTTTGCCATCGACGCCAAAGCGACTCATGCGGGATTGGCGTTGAATGTTGTGACGCCTCCTCTTGTGCAGGCGCTTCGAGCGCAAGGCATCAAGGTGTTCGTCTATACGGTTGACGAGCCTCAAGATATTGTACGGATGAAGCGGTTAGGCGTCGACGGTATTATTTCCAACTTCACTGACCGGATCTAATTAGCCCATCAACACTGAGATCTGTTCATTTATTAAGTGGATGAACTCTTTGGGATTCAGTGAGTTGACAATCGGTGGTCATCCTGAGCCTGCGGTGAAGTGTCTGTGTCCAGGTCGATGATACCACGGCTCAGCGAGATCCTTCGGTCCCCTCAGGATGACATGTCTTAGAAAGCCAGTCACACCGTGTATGGCCCGACATTTGTTATTGGGCATTGATCGGTTCCCGTCATGCTCGACAGTAGGTATCAGGCATGGATCTTTTAAAATCTTCGGATGGATTTCCGCTTCATACTGGCGGGAAAGACGAGTGAGTGAATGGATCCCCCCGGATGACTTGCGGGTGAACGAAAAAAAGAGGACGGCGATCGCTCAGAATTCCAGAATTCTTTAAGTCTAATCTGACTGATGAGGTGCAGGATTTTATCGCTCTTGAATAAGAACTCTTCCTAATAGGCATAAGGCGATTGAGCTGATATTCTGATTGCATATGAGAGAAAAACAACAGGTAATCGATCTGATTCGGAAGGCATTCAGGGAGACCCCTCATCCTGGTGATGTCTTTCTGGTGGGGAGCCGTGAGGGCTGCGAGCCGGCTGAGGTCATTTCAGCCTTTATGGGGGTGATCGATTGGTCTCAGGTCACCTCAGAGATTCTTGATGGCCATTCCGACGCCCTCAGCTTTTTTTCGGAGGGCGGATTCCGGTTTTTTCTTCCTGCGTATTTGATTGCAGATCTTGAAGGGCAATTGCAAATCGCCGCTCCCCTCTTTCACCTGACGGGAGGGTTTTCCGATGCGGTGGTGCAGGTGCCGACTAAGGGACGAGTGTATGAAAAGACCATTGGGAAGTCCGCCTTGTTGAATCCCAGGCGCTATGGAGCCATGACGTTTTATGATTATGCTCGATACCGGTTGTCGATTTTCACGTGTGAGGAAGCCGAGGCCATTGTGGCCTATTTGGAGTATCGCCGGGATTCCGACTCTGATGGAATCGAGACCTCCGGCATTAAGGCCGCGTTGGATGATTTTTGGCGGGATCGGGCAACCACGGCTCCACACGCATCTGCGTTACAAAAGCATGTTGACGATGAAGCCGCCTGTCTCCGCGATCTCCAAGGCCGATAACATGGCCTTGTGAGGTTGACGCTCAATCCCATCTCGTCCTTATCCTGGGATGACAAAGTCGTAGTGACCGACTAAGCCATCTGTCAGCTTTCCGGAAGGATCTGGCGCATAGTCGACAATCACCCGCTCTTGTTCTTCGGGCGTGAGTCCGGCGTCGAGAATCACCACATCCTTGGGAAGTAACTCCTGATTGAGGGCATTGTTGGGAATGTGATCGCCCCGGAAATAGAGCTGTGTGACGAATGGCGCCACTCCCGGAGGAAGAAACTTAAAGTGCAGATGAGAAGGCCGGTACAATCCGGCGTCCTGGTCGATGGGGTAAAAGCCTGGGACAATGGTTTTAAACCAATACTCTCCCTCTTCATTGGTGACCGCGCGTCCCCAATATTGAAAATGCGCATCATGGGTTCGATGAATGAGTTCCCCGGTTTTTGGATGCGGGAAGCTGGCATTGCCTTTATCGCCTGTGTGATTGTATCGCCCGGAGGCTGAGGCACTCCACATGATGATCACAGTGTACGGTATCGGCTGGCCGGTTTTGGCGCTGAGGACCCGTCCGCGCAGATACACGATTTGCCCTTTGGCTTGTCCAGTTCGTCCCTTAACGAACGTGAGATCCTGGTCATTGGCCTGGCTGATGGGGATGGCAGGATCCGGATTTTCTCGAATGACCTTTACCTCGTCTCCATCGTCGGGGAAAAAGGGACCAAGGGCTTGGCGGGGGGTGGTGTTGATGAGGGCCTCGGCCAGACTATGAGAAGCGACTACCCCTCCCATCAACATTCCGAGCATACGGGCTCCGCTAATGAGCAGGGTTCTTCTGGATTGGCCATCAGTTCCTTCGTGCATGCCCTCTCGCCTCCCTTTTCCAGTTCATATGTTTCCGGCCGGTTTCTTTTTTTATATATCATGTTTGCCGTGTCTTGCGGAAGAAATTGAACACATATCGGAACGCATGGTCCAGTTCTTTTGCTTGTACCGGGTTCCTGGGAAGTGACATCCACAACAAATTGTCTTGATGAGGACAAATGTTCTTGGCCAGTAATGTTCTGATTTGTTGAGGGAATTTAAGGGGGTATTCCTTTGGGCATGGACAAATGTTCTTCCCTTGAGAGTTGGACATGCGATCTCTCGCGCATCGCAATCATGAAGGATGGTCTAATTTCAACAGGTTAGAAACATTGTTCCGTCTCTGTTGTTGAAATGTTTCTTGGCGCAACCCTTGCACCTGGTTCTCTTGATTCCGAAGGCATGCTTTCAAAGTATGATTCGCGTCACAATAAACTTTAAAAGGAGGAAGGTATGATGCAATTCAGGTTACGTGTTATGCGGTTGGCCTGTTTTTCTGTGGTGCTATTTATGATGGGTGGGGTGTCGGCCTTCGCTGATGGGGAAGGGGGCGGAGCGCATGAACAAGGGACTCTTGGGCAGCTGTTATTAGGGAATATTCTTTCCATTGAGGGAGATCAATATTCCATCCGTGCTGAAGATGGAGCTACTCGAAATTATCACGTCTCGAAAGAAACCAAGTTGAATAGTTCAGATTTCAAAGCCGGAGATCAAGTGATCGGGTCCGTGACGAATGAAGGGCATGTGATTGCCCTCACAAAACGGATGACTGCGCGACCGGGCGTGTAATTCGTCGTTTCACCCCTATTCTTATACTCGACTTTGTTTTTTCATGATGAAGAGCGG
>JAOUGQ010000355.1 GCA_029865515.1 Nitrospirota bacterium | reverse complement strand
CTTCCCATCCTGGAATGCCGCTAACGCGAGCAACTCGGCGGCGGTAACCACCCCCTGCCCGCCTCTACCATGAATGCGGATTTGGATCATTCGCCTCCCTGCAATTCATCTGATTTCATCCACATGAACATTCTTACTACTAATTTATTGGCAAGAGATATGCCTTACCTCGTGAGATCCAAAAATAATGAGTAGAACCTGTAATATCTCAGAAATCTCGCCCCCCCCAAGAACCATGAACAGGCATATTGGGGAATAAAGGTACAGTTAAAATCATAGCTGATGTAGAAAATTGCTACAATCAAACTTTTTCTCCTCCCCACAAAGGAGTAAACAAACCGCAAATCGGAGGATGCCCGCTCACAAGCCGAAAGACATCCCTTATGCTATGGTTCGCCGACCCTTGGCAGTATCATGGTCAACACTCGTCAAAAAAATAAGGAGTTTCCAGTTGCCATCTTCAACACCATCAAAGAATCTCTGCCGGATCGCTCTCGTGATCTGGATAGTCAGCGCAGGGATAGTAGGCTGGTTATTTATCAAAGGGAAGACCACCCCCTCGGCTGATGGCCGAACGACCGTGCTCCTCGCGCCAGCCGAACGTGCCTTTATTCTGACCGAAATGCGTCAACTCTTACAGGCGGTGCATGGAATCGTCACAGGTATGAGTGATCCTGATCAGACCCAAGGACGCGCGCAGGCGGCAGCGGCCGCCCGCTCGGCCGGGATGGAGATGGCCGCCGATGGCAATCCAGCACTCATGCTCAAACTGCCTCTCCCCATGAAACAACTCGGAATGTCCGTCCATCGGGATTTTGACGAACTGGCGGATACGATCAACAATGAAGCGACATCCCAGGACATCCTTCAACGCCTGTCCAATATCACCACCCGATGTCTAGCGTGTCACGAAACGTATCAACTCAAAGAGGGGTAAAATTTCAAAGCTCGAGTTGCACCGGTCGTTCATCATCTACTGAATATTAAACGATCAATGCAAGGCAGGCGTTCGGGGGGACATGGTCATGCTGAGTGAAACGAAGGATCTGGCTGAGCCATAGCATCGTCACCCTGGGCACAGATCTTTCGCCATGGGCTCAAGATGACAACATGGTTAGGGGGAAACCGAGTCATCACGTGTTCATCCCATGCCTGAAAATTGGAATCAAAGTTATAACGGCATTCACGTTCCACAACATTTCAGAAATCCACTAGAGTCACACCAGCCAAGATGACCAAAGAGCCCCATACCAAGGTAGAGTCCGCAACTCCATCTCCAGCCGCCACAGCCTGGCATACCCTTCCTGTCGCGGATGTCACCCAACGGCTGGAAGTCGACCCGCAAACCGGCCTGAATGCCCCGGAAGTCCACCGCCGAGCCCGTCATTACGGACTCAATACTATCCCCGAACATCGGCAACGCAGTCTTACGCGAATCTTCATCGATCAATTCACCGACTTTATGATCCTCGTGCTCATTGGGGCCGCCATCATCTCCGGCATACTGGGACAACGTCTGGATGCCCTGGCAATTTGCATCATTGTGGTGCTCAACGGGATCATCGGATTTGTGCAGGAATATCGAGCGGACCGCGCCATGCAGGCGCTCAAGAAGCTCGCCACGCCCACGGCACGGGTCCGACGTGAACAGCAGGTCGTGCCGCTCTCGACGCTCAACCTGGTACCGGGCGACATCGTCCTGCTGGAAGCCGGAAACCTCGTTCCCGCCGATCTTCGATTAATCGAAGCCGTTCAACTCAAAGTGGATGAAGCTGCACTCACGGGCGAGAGCGTCCCGGTAGACAAACAGACCGACCCGCTGGACGACCCGAAGCTTTCGCTGGGTGATCGCCGGAATATGGCCTATAAAGGCACGCTCCTGACATACGGCCGGGGCACAGGGATCGTCATTGGCACCGGTCTGCAGACAGAGTTAGGACAAATCGCCTCGCTCCTGCATAAAGACGAAGACATCAAAACTCCCTTGCAACAACGCCTGGCGACGTTTGGCCGACGCCTGGCGCTAGCCGTCCTGGCCATCTGTGTGGTGGTATTTGCCGTCGGAGTCCTCCGGGGTGAGCCGCCCGTGCTCATGTTCCTAACTGCAGTGAGTCTGGCCGTCGCCGCGATTCCCGAAGCCCTTCCAGCCGTCGTCACGATTTCCCTGGCCTTGGGCGCGAGAAAAATGGCCAAAAAGCAGGCGTTAATCCGGCGGCTGCCCGCTGTGGAAACATTAGGCTCCGTCACCTATATCTGCTCCGATAAAACAGGCACGCTCACACAAAACTCCATGCGGGTGGAGCAAATTTATGTGGCCGGGACCCTACTGCACGCACCCACAAGCGAACAACCCTCTATCGAAGCCGACCCCAAAAATCCAATCCATCTGTTTTTCCTCGCGTTGGCGTTGAACAACGATGCGAAGGCTCAGGCTGAAGGCCCGACAATGGGCGATCCAACGGAGGTGGCGTTGCATCTGGCAGCCAGCGAGGCCGGATATGAGAAAGGCACCCTTGAAGCCACAAATCCCCGTCTACAAGAACTCCCCTTTGACTCAGACCGCCAATGCATGACCACGCTGCATCACACACCACAGGGCATCATCTCTTATACCAAAGGATCGCCCGAAAAACTGCTGCCTCTCTGCGAATCCATGCTCACACAAACCGGTCCTGTGTCCCTGACCACCGAAAGCCTCCTGGAGCAGGCTGAGGGCATGGCGAATGAAGGCTTGCGGGTCTTAGCCGTAGCCTATCACCAATGGGACCAGGTGCCTGAGAATATGACGCCCCCGGTTGTCGAACGCCAACTCACCTTTCTCGGATTTGCCGGCATGATGGACCCTCCGAGGGAAGAAGCCGCGCAGGCGGTCGCTCTCTGCCAATCAGCAGGCATCAAACCCGTCATGATTACCGGGGATCACCCCGGCACCGCCAAAGCCATCGCCTCCCGCGTCGGCATCATCAACCAGGACACCACCGTACTAACCGGCCAGGACCTGGAGCAGCGTTCCCCTGAAGAACTGGCTCAACTGGTGGAGCACACCCGTGTCTATGCCCGCATCGCGCCCGCGAAAAAAATTGCCATCGTCAAAGCCCTCCAAGCGAGGGGGGAGTTTGTCGCGATGACCGGCGACGGGGTGAATGACGCCCCCGCCTTGAACCAGGCCAACATCGGGGTGGCCATGGGTCAAACCGGGACCGATGTGGCTCGGGAGGCCTCCGATATGATTCTGTTGGATGATAACTTTGCGACGATCGTCACGGCCGT
>JAOUGQ010000354.1 GCA_029865515.1 Nitrospirota bacterium | reverse complement strand
AGTGGGTTCATCGACAGCCTGGACGATATTGCCAATACCGTGGTTGCCGTCAAAGATGGCACTCCGATCTTCATTCACAATCTCGGAAAGGTCTCAATCGGACATTCTATCCGTTTAGGCCAGGTGGGGATTGATGAAGATGAGGATACCGTTGAAGGAGTTGTCCTTCTGCAACGGGAGGCACAAGCGCTTCTCACGCTCCAACGGGTCAACAAAAAAGTCGATGAACTGAATCAGGGCAAGCTCCCGGAAGGGGTGCAAATCAAGACCATTTATGATCGGACGATCATGATCAACACCGTCATTGAAACAGTGGTCCATATTCTGCTCAACGGAATGGTGCTGGTCCTGATCGTGCTGCTATTTTTCCTTGGACACATCCGCACGGCCTTGATCGTCGCGGCCACTATCCCGCTGGCCCTGTTGTTTACCTTCTCCTGCATGGTCATGATCGGACAATCTGCCAATTTGATTTCTCTGGGCGCTATCGATTTCGGAATCATTGTGGATGCCCCCCTCGTGATGGTGGAAAGTATCTTTTACTATCTCTGTCATCATGCCAAACCCGGCGTGACTCCGCCCCAACTTATTGCCCGGGCTGCCCGCCATGTCGGACGCCCCATTTTATTTTCAACCGTTATCATTGTGGTCGCGTTTATTCCGCTGTTCACCATGACCGGTGTTCCAGGGAAAATTTTTGCCCCCATGTCCATCACCTATGGATTAGCATTGGCCGGTTCTCTTCTCCTCGCCTGCACCCTCGCCCCCGCCATGTGTTCATTTCTCTTAAATGGCCCGATGCGGGAACAGGAACCCAAATTGGTCGCCATGTTACGCCAATGGTATCTCGCCAAGCTGCGATGGGCTTTGCACCATCAGAAGCAGGTGTTGGGGAGCGTCGGCATGCTGTTGATCTTGACCCTCTTGGCCTTGAATTTCATGGGGGGAGAATTCATGCCGGCCCTGGAGGAAGGCAATATCTGGGTTCGCATCCGCATGCCCATTGATATCCGGTTTGACGATGCGGCCGCTCTGGCCAGCCGCATGCGAAAAATGTTCATGAAGTCCCCCGAGGTTGATACCGCAGTCTCGCAACTGGGTCGCCCTGACGACGGAACAGATCCTGAAAGCTTTTTTAATGTGGAATATTATGTGAGTTTAAAACCTCGAAGCGAGTGGAGATCAGGCCTGACCAAAGAAAAACTTATTGAAGAGATTGAAGAACGCTTGGAAGAGATTCCCGGGTTAAAAACGAATTTCTCTCAACTCATTCAGGACAGCGTGGAAGAGGCCATGTCCGGAGTGAAAAGTGAAAACTCCATTAAGTTGTATGGACCCAATTTGACTGAACTGCAATCCATCGCGGAGCAGTTGGAAGTCGTGCTAAAAGACATCAGAGGCGTTCGCGAGCTGAGTATTAACCGAACCATGGGCCAACCTAATCTTCTGATCCAGGTTGACCGTCAGGCTTGCGCCCGCTATGGCATCCAGGTCGCCGACGTCAACGCCATGGTTCAGGCCGCCATTGGCGGCGAGGCTGTCACCAAGATCATTGAGGGTGACCGTCGATTTGATCTGGTTGTTCGTTTCTTACCTCAATATCGACAAGATGAAACCACGATCGGCCAAATACAAGTGAGTTCACCGGAGGGTGTCGGAATTCCGCTGAAGCAACTCGCCACCATCACCAGACAGACAGGTGCGTTCATGATTTACCGGGAAAACAATCAACGCTATATCCCCATTATGTTCAGCATCAGGGATCGTGACCTGGTCAGCACCATTCAGGAAGCGCAACAACGACTCAAAACCCAAATCACCCTACCGGAAGGCTATCACCTGGAATGGGCGGGGCAATATGATCAATTAATCAAAGAGCAACAGCGACTCATGATTGTGGTACCACTTACGCTTGTCCTGATTCTCTTTTTGCTTTACCTCACTTTCGGCACGTTCCGCCATGCCTTTTTGGTCCTGGCAACCGTCCCGTTTGCCTTGATTGGCGGGGTCTTATCGTTGGTGTTGACACACACCCCATTCAGTATTTCGGCAGCGGTAGGTTTCATTTCCACTCTTGGAATCGCCATTTTAGGAGGTGTGCTCATTGTCTCCAGCATCCGTGAACTGGAAGAAAAAGGGACCCCCCTGGTGGAAGCCATTATCTCCGGAGCCGCATTACAGCTTCGGCCCGTCCTGATGGCCACCATCGGAGCGGCATTGGGACTGGTCCCCGCAGCCCTCTCAAGCGGGATCGGCTCCGAAGCGCAAAAACCTCTAGCCCGCGTGGTGGTCGGGGGCATGTTGACGGCGGCATTTTTGATTTTATTCGTGGTGCCTATTCTCTATCATCTTTCGACCCGGCTCTCATTCTCCAAACGTCCACCCGGTCCGGAAGCAGGAGACGACCTGCTGACCGTTTCTGAAGAACTTGCCCTTCTGAATAAGCATGAATGACATCTTCTTTGCCGGCCCACCTCACCCCAGCGGATAGACAAAAAAATAAAATATCATACGAACTTCAAGGGGGCAGAATGCCCCTTACCCTGCTATGTCACGAAGGCCTTATCACCGTGATTGAGTGTCTGGCCCGCAGAATTTAATCGAACGGGTCATGACCACCATCCCCCGAGTTAAGGATTTGGGGATCTTCCGCATTTTTGGCCAACCGAATTTACTCATCCAGGTGGACCGGGAAGCCTGCGCCCGATATGGAGTTCGCGTCTCAGATGTGAACTCGATGGTGCAAGCGGCCATAGGCGGGCAGGCCGTCACCCAGGTGATGGAAGGGGAGAAACGTTTCGATTTGGTCGTCCGCTTTCTTCCTCAATACCGGCAGGACGCGGAGACCATTAGTGAGATTCAGGTGAACACACCGGATGGAACACTCATCCCGTTAAAACAATTAGCCGCTATTGTCAAAGATAATGGCGCCTTCGTGATCTACCGGGAAAACAATGATCGCTATATTCCCATCAAATTCAGCGTCAGAGAGCGTGATCTCGCCGGCATCGTTAAAGATGCGCAGAGCAGCGCCTGGCTCAACACATCTCTCTTCCTCAACGCTATCACATCGAATGGGCGGGCCAATATGCTCAGCTCACGAATGAAGAGCCCGGTTGAAAATCATTGTTCCCCTGAACCTGCTCATCATTCTCTTTTTGCTCTATTCCACGTTTAATTCCTTCCGTCATGCCTTGTTAATCCTGGCCACCGTGCCCTTTGCCTCGGGGGAAGTGCTGTCACTTGTCCCCACGGGAACCGCGTTTAGTATTTCGG
>JAOUGQ010000076.1 GCA_029865515.1 Nitrospirota bacterium | reverse complement strand
GGTCACCAAGGGCGATGCCTGTTTGCTGTATTTGATTTCTGAAACTACCGACGAACTCATTCTTCGTGCCTCGAAAAATCCGCATCCACGGCTCATCGGGCGGATATCCATCGGGTTGGGAGAAGGGATCACCGGGTGGGTAGCAAGAGAAAAAGTCCCGGTAGTGATTCCTCGAAATGCGAGCGATGACGCCAGATTTAAGTTTTTTCACCGCCTGCCGGAAGATCGATATCAGGCCTTTGTGTCAGTGCCGATTATGAGTAAGGGGGAAATTATCGGAGTCATCAATGTGCAGCATAAGCGGCCCAAGCGGTATGCCGAAGAGACGCTGGCCCTCTTACTCACCATTGCCAATCAAGTCGGCGGGGCCATAGCCAATGCCCGACTTTATGATGAAATGCGGCAAAAAGCCCGTCGCCTCGAAACACTTTCACAGGTTTCGGAAACGGTGGCCTCTAATCGACTGATAGAGGATGTCCTCCAATTAATTGTTACCATGACGGCTCAGCTGATGAATTCAAAGATTTGCTCAATCATGCTGGTCGACCAGAATTCGGGGGAACTTCGTATTGCCGCCACCCAAAGCTTAAGTGATGCGTACCGGCGAAAGCCGCCATTGAAGGTTGGGCAGAGCATGAGCGGCCGGGCCGTTCAAGATCAATATCCGGTTTATGTCCCGGATGTGACCGCAGAAGATGGATATTTCTATCGGGATTTGGCTAAACAGGAGGGATTGCATTCATTATTGTCTGTCCCCATGCTGATGAAGGATAACTCGATAGGGGTTATTAATGTCTACACCTCCAGTTATCATGCGTTTTCAGATGAAGAGGTCAAGACACTACAAGCCATTGCGAATCAATCCGCGGTCGCCATTGAGCATACCCGACTCATGGAGAAATCTTTTGAGATGCAGGAGGCATTGGAAGTTCGAAAATTGGTTGAGCGCGCCAAAGGGTTTTTAATGGCGTCCAAGGGGTTGTCAGAGCCTGAAGCGTTCCGTCTCATGCAGCGCCAAAGCATGAATCTTCGAAAATCCATGAGGGAAATCGCGGATGCTATTATTCTTGCGGAGGAACTTCAACGCGCCACTCAGTAGTTGAGGGTTATGCAAAACGGGATGTCCGGTGAAGGGAAGTTTGAACGGATCCTTACTCACTTGTATAATGGCCTAAAGGTCGACAACGAAGTCTTCCTGGAAAATTTGTATTAAAAGGACAATGGCGTCCTCGGTTCCGCTGGGACAGAGGACGTTTTTTTTATCATGACTTTTCGATTGGCGATGATCCAGATGAATGCGGTCGTTGGTGACCTTGAAGGGAATGTACATGCCATTTGCCGGTGGATTCGTGAAGCCAGGAAAGCGAAAGCGGATGTGGTGGTCTTTCCGGAATTGGCCGTGTGTGGCTATCCTCCGGAAGATCTTCTCCTCATGCCAAAATTTCTTCTTGATATCAGCCGGATGCGTGACCGTATTGCCAAAGTTACGACGGGACTTATGGCGGTGGTGGGAAGTGTGGTGGAGCCTGATCATCTGGCGCAACGCCCCATTCAGGAGCCGTTGTCTGATGAAAGGAAACCCTTTAATGGAGCTTGGGTCTTGGCGAATGGCCAGATAAAAGGATTCTATGCCAAATGCAAGCTTCCAAACTATGGTGTTTTTGACGAAGAACGGTATTTCCAACCGGGAAGGATCAGTCCGGTCTATTGTCTGGGCTCATTACGAATCGGAATTAATATTTGTGAAGACATTTGGTTTGCCGATGGTCCAGCCAGCATGCAGGCAAGGCTTGGGGGCGCTCACCTGATTCTGAACATCAATGCCTCACCCTATCATGTCGGAAAAACGCAAAGCCGGGAATGTATGTTGGCGGCTCGAGCGAAAGACAATAACGTGATTGTGAGTTACACCAATATGGTCGGTGGGCAAGATGAACTGGTCTTTGATGGGAATAGTCTTGTCCTGGACTCCAACGGTTCGCTGCTCGCAAAGGCGAAAGCCTTTGAGGAAGATTTCTTACTCACAGATCTTCAAATTCCGTCTATCCGGAAACGGCTCCCCAAAGGTTTTGGAATAGCATCTAAAACCAAGGTCGATGGTGTTGGGGTTCAGAGGATCCGCATTGGGTGGATGCCTACTCGTCAGAAGTCTGTAACTCCTTGTGTTACAACGATGGCCCACGCCATCGAGGAGTCAGAGGAGATATATCGGGCATTAGTGTTAGGGGTTAGGGATTATGTGAGGAAGAATGCCTTCTCAAAGGTTCTCGTGGGGATCAGCGGGGGAATTGATTCGGCTTTGACAGCAGTGATTGCCCGAGACGCCTTAGGGGCTTCTAATGTAATGGGTGTGATGATGCCATCCCCCTATACCTCGCAGGAAAGCCGACAGGATTCTCGCCAGTTAGGAAAAAATTTAGGAATTGCCTTACTCAATCTTTCGATTACGGGGGTGTTCAAGGTATTTCTTCGGCTGTTACGCAAGTCTTTTCAGGGATGTCAGACCGATACGACGGAAGAGAACCTGCAAGCCAGAATCCGAGGCACACTCTTGATGGCTCTGTCCAATAAGTTTGGATATTTAGTGCTCACAACGGGGAATAAAAGCGAAATGAGTGTGGGCTATGCCACGCTTTACGGAGATATGGCTGGGGGTTTTGCGGTCATCAAAGATGTTCCCAAAACGAAAGTGTATCAACTCTCTCGATGGCGAAGTGAGTACAGGGGGTCTCATTTTGAGAGGGTGATCATTCCTGAGAGGATTCAGGTGCGGGCGCCTTCGGCTGAGTTAAAGCCGGATCAGAAAGATCAGGACACACTCCCGCCGTATCCGGTGTTAGATGCGATCTTACAAGCCTATGTCGAGGACAATTATTCAAGAAGCAGAATTGTGAAGATGGGATATGATCCTCATGTTGTGCGAAAAGTCATGGGTATGGTGGATCACAGCGAATATAAACGTCGACAAGCACCGGTGGGTATTAAAATTACTCCGAGGGCATTAGGAAAGGACCGACGGATGCCGATTACCAACCGATATCATTCAGGAACCTGACTAGGAGGTATGTCGTGACCAGCGTTGCCGGGAGTTGCATTCGATGAGTGCGGACAATTCTTTTACATCGACGTTTTTTACGGATCCCAAGGATTCCTCAATTGGTCTTCATGTTCTTCAGGAACAACGGGAGATCCTGCGGCATCGCTTGATCGAAGGAGTGACCGGCGGTGAGGTCACTCAGGCATTTTCTGATTTTATGGATGCCCTCCTGATTGCGCGGTTTCGGGAGGTGATTCAACAAGGCAATGCGGGTGTGCGAGCCGGATGGCAGCAGTGTTGTTTGGTCGCGATGGGGGGATATGGGCGGCGTGAGTTAGCGCCGTATTCGGATATCGATGTCATGGTCTTAACCCAGGGCAACCAACAGGAAGTCGCTCAAGCGCTTTCCACGGGAGTCTTCCACCGGCTATGGGACCTTGGGTTTCAAGTTGGCCATAGTGTCCGGTCTATTGTGGAATGCCTGACGATTGCGGAGACCGATTTAGCCGCTTGCACCTCGCTAATGGAATCCCGGTTTCTTGTCGGCAGTGCTCCTGTGTTCCAGGAATTTCAGGGAAAATTCGAACGCCGGATCGTCAAAAAAAAGGCGCAGCGTTTTATTCTCGATAAAATCGAAGAGCGTGAGCGGGAGTATGCCAAATTTGGCGATACCGTCTTTATGCTTGAACCGAATATTAAAAAAAGTAAAGGCGGATTACGGGATCTGCATCTCCTGCAATGGATTGGCCATGCTCGGTATGGGGCGGGGACGATTCAAGAACTATCGAATCGGGGACTGATTGCCATTCAGGATTATCAGGTGTTACAGGAAGCGCAAGAATTTCTCTGGCGAGTTCGGTGTTTTTTACATTTCGAGGCGGGACGGGCTCAGGATATTCTCACGTTTGACGATCAGGTCAGGCTCTCTGCGCAATGGGGATTTGTGGATCAGCCCCATTTGTTGGCGGTTGAGCAATTTATGCAGGTGTATTTTCGTCATACGAATGGGCTGTTTGACCGTTGTCGGCGGTTTCTTGATCAAGCCAGGGAGGTAAGCTGGTGGAACCGGGTCCGACAATGGTGGCCTCCCCCCGTGATTGAGGGGCACTTCCGTATCCTGGAAAATCGGCTGACTATTCAGCCGGATAAATTACTCGAGGTCCTGGAGAGCCCCATATTACTCCTCAGGTTGTTTGTGGTCTCGCATTGTCAAGCGGTTCCCATCGATTCGCGCATCCTCAATGAATTGTCCCAGCACTTAGGAAGCATGCCAAATGAACGATTTCATACCGAACAGGTGAGTGGGCTGTTTCGACAAATTCTTTCGAACCCTGGTCGAATTGCGCAAACGCTTGAGGCTATGCACCAGGCAGGCCTGCTGGAAAAGATGGTGCCGGCTTTTTCCCGGGTACGAGGCCTCATGCAGTTTAACCAATATCATAAATATACGGTCGATGAACACAGCCTGCTCGCCGTGAGGGAAGCGGAGCGTTTGCAGGAACATCCGGGGATGATAGGGGATGTCTATCGAAATATCCCGGATAAAGACCTCTTACATCTGGGCTTGTTGCTGCATGATTTGGGAAAAGGTCGTCCCGGTGATCATAGTGAAGTGGGGCAGGAGATTGCCCACAAAACGGCCGACCGGTTGGGATTATCGGAAAAGGAGAGACAAGTTCTTTCCTTCCTGGTCTACCATCACTTGCAGATGTCCCATACGGCATTTCGTCGAGACCTCAACGATCCCAAAATTATTTTAACCTTCGCACGAATGGTGAAAACTGTCGATGTGTTACAGAAAATGTTCATCCTGACCATTGCAGATATTTCAGCGGTGGGCCCTGAGGTGATGACAAAATGGAAAGAGGCCTTATTAGGCGAGTTGTATTCCCAGGCCTTCACAGAACTTGTCGGTGGGAAAAGTTCTTCTGCTAACGGGAAGGAGAATATGAAGCCGGAGGCGCGAGACCAACTCATCGCGATTTTAAAGAGGCACAAAATTGAGGGAGACGTTCATGAATCAGACTGGACGCAATGGGTGAATGACCGACTTCAACAACTTCCTCCCCGCTATGTTCAGTCGACAACGGTCGATCAAATGGCGGCATATCTCTTGGCCATTCGTTCCCTCCGTGTAAAGCCAACGCATGTGGAGGCCAGATTCAATCAGGCCTTAGGTGTTTCCGAGTACGTATTGATTACGCATGAACAGTCCAAACCGGGTATTTTCATGCAAGTGACTGGTGTGTTGGCCGCGATGGGATTGCAGGTATTGGAAGCCCAAATAATGACACTCAAGGATGGTACCGTATGGGATGTGTTTTCGGTATACGATCCTGATTATGAGGGGACCCCACCCGCAAGCCGATTGGAGGAAGTGTCGCAGGAGATTCAAGAGGTCGTGGAGGGCCGGCAATCGGTTCACCAACTGTTTGAAGGACGACGGCGTATGGCCTTTGGCCGACCATTTCCCACAGGCCGGCATCCCACCGAAGTCCATATCGACCATGAGGTTTCTGATGCTTATACGGTGATCGATGTGTTTGCCGATGACAAGCAAGGTTTGCTTTTCGTCATCGCCAGAACGCTGGTCAGTTTGGATCTGTCAATTCATATGGCGAGGATCGGAACCAAGATAGATCAGGTC
Organism: Nitrospirota bacterium; assembly: GCA_029865515.1. Lineage (GTDB taxonomy): Bacteria > Nitrospirota > Nitrospiria > Nitrospirales > UBA8639 > Nitrospira_E. Next base: position 6,488 of record JAOUGQ010000076.1, on the reverse strand, counting down.
GCCGACGTATTTTATGTGACCAATTCGCAGGGAGAAAAAATTCATCCCGGTGAAGGCTGTGACCATATTCAACGCGCTCTTCAATCCGCAGTTGATCAATTCCTGGCTGAATAAATCTGGTGGTCGATTAGTTGGATGCCCCCTTAGAGGGGCTGGAGGATGAGACTTTCAAGTGAAATTCTAAAAAGACTAGGGTTTTTCAGCCAGGATCCAGCCTTTTGCCATTAAGCATTGTTCCATCGCATCTTCAGAAATTCCAAATTTAAGAGAGAGGGGATCTGACGTCCCCTGATGCCCAGGGTTAGAAAGTAATGCTTCGCGGCACTGCCTTGCATCCTCTTCGAATTCACCCGGTTGGGCACCGGGTTTTGCCCAAAACAGTTGAGGAGCACATCCGATGGTGATGAGGATAAAGGCAGAAAAAATTTCCTTATGCCAGAAGAAGTAGGGTTTGACTGGGTCATTCATGAAAGGAAGGGCGAAAAAGAAAAATATTTCATCAGGATAGCAGATGGGTCTTGGTAACTTCCAGAAATGAATCCCGAATTAAAAAATGTGGGCTATTCGGCCTGGGGGAAAAGAGTCTTTTTCCGTCCCCAACCCGTTTTTCTCTTGATGCTCTCCCTCCGACCTCTTGCGCGGAGGGGTTGGCGAGGGACCCAGGAGGAGACCCCCCGCCCTTGAACGCGGGCAAATGAGGGGTGCCCGCTCTCAAGCAAATTTACCGATAGTTCAAAACTAACGATAAAGGAATGAAAAAAGCCCATGAGCACGCCTACGGCTCATGGGCTCTGGATAAAAATCTCTGGCCTAAAAACGATATTTTGTGAGTTGCAGTTTAGTCTTCGGACTCTGGCATCATAAAGGCTGCCTTTTGCCACCACATTTCATACATCGGGATGATAAACATCACTAAAAACCCTATAACCATAAGCAGGTCACCTGTCAGCATGGTCAGGACGAATACCGGTGATACATAGGTAATTAACCAGGGAGAGGTGAGATCGAGTGTCACACCGAGAAATGATATCCATGTGGTAATGACTTTCAGTGTGGGGCTGATCATTGTCAAATACAGCACATGCACCATAATCATGAACACCACGGGCATGGTAAATAAATGAAAGTGGGTTGTTTCGGACAATTGTCCGAAGGACATGGGTTCTCCAAATGTGGCATCCGACCCCCGGTAATGTTCGGCTAGGCCTTTGGGGCTTAATTCGGTCATGCTGTGAGCCCAAAAGAAGGTAAAGACAAAACCTGCGAGCATCAAGAGGAGAAACCAGGTGTACACGAGGCGAATATGACGGTCGGTATCACGAAGCCGAAAGCGGGCATTAAAGTTTCGCATCCAATTGCGCAGGGCTTTAGAATCCCAATAAGGATTCTAAAAAGCCTTTGTCGGTCCGGCTGGCGGTGTTGATAGTGGTGCTCTTGCCCATGGGTTTTAAATAGAATTCATTGGCGAGCACCAGGACTCGTTTGACACCGGCGCTCATGGAACGAACGGACATGGTTGCGCCAGAAATGTTGATGATGTCACGATTGATGCGAATGGGGTCGTATGCCGTCTTCCCCTGGTACTGGTAATTAAATCGTTTCTTGCGGACTTCGCTGCCACGGGATTCTCGAAAGACCAGAACTTCCACATTGATTACTTCGCCCTGCGGGTCAACTCCGACCATATACGTCATGGGCTTGTGTTTGCCGATAGTATTTTGAATAAAGGCCCACCCATCGATGCGGCCCTTTGTTTCTCCCACAAAACATTCGAATGTCGTTTCAGGAAAATGCCATCCGATGCGTTCCTCAATAAGTTGTTTTTGTTCAGGAGAAAGCGTGATCACTTCGGGTCTGATGTGGTCAGATTCTGGAAACATCAGGCGGGCGGCTTCCTCTGGAGTCATATAGATTTCTTCATGACCGGTTTCCTCCGGTGTGAGGAAGCGGTTCAGTTCTTCATCCCAAATCTGGTCGTTCTGGCCATAGGCGGATGGAGCTATAAGCCCTAGAGAAAGACTGCCAAGAATAACGATGTTCAGGATTCGACGAAACATCCCTCAGCCTCAAGTTTTTTGGTTAAATTAATAAGAATATGATCGATTTCCTCCTGTGAGGGTTCGACCGGGTACCAGTCATAAATCCGTGCCCCCCCTCGGAATCCCCAATGTTGCCGACGTTCGGCCAGTTGCAGCCGAATGACGCTATTTTCCAGGGGAGTAAGCTTGAGGGTTAATTGCGAACGTTCCTTGTCACCCATGCCTTCACGCTTGAGCAGTCCATATCCGCGGCCTTCGACATATCCCACCCGCCAACCGGTCTCAATCAGTCCCTGAGTTTTATCTTTGACGGTGACGGGATAGGCCTTAAGAGTTTCCAAAGATGAACTCCAGACAGAATCCATTGGACAAGCTAAATACCGTTCCGCCATGAGATTAGTGCCAGAAATAGAACTGCATCCGAAGAGAAGGGAGGTCAGAAGAATGAGGAAGAAATTCCAGCGCAGAGGGGGTGCGGAAAAAACGAACATAATTACCAATAACTCTGAGTAACAAAAATTAAAATAAAAAAACGAGAATGATTTCCAATTTAAATGAATATGATTCTCATTATAAAAAATGATAAGAGGATTGTATCACCAGGCTTTCAAGGCGGTCAACTGGTAAAAATTTTGAAATTCATGCTACTTTTCTTGAAGTATTGAGGGTTTTTTATCTTGAACAAAAAAGGGAGAAGGAATACACCCTTCCCCCTTTTTCCCTCATTTCAACTAGAAATAAGTGGCCCACGATGCTACGAAAGCCGTATCGTGGATTCGTTGGTTGCCATTTCGTCCAACCGGGGTGTATTGAAAGTCGGTTTTAAAGACAGTGTCTTCTGTCGGACGGAAATTTAAGCCGAAGGTCCAACGTTCCCATTCACCCAGTTTTCCGGCTTCGGTATTGTCATTTAAATCCTGCCCAAGATTCATTTGTTCGAACCGGGCAACAGCGGTAAATGTGGAAACCTCTGGCTTGAAGTGGGTAGGAGCCAATCTGATAAGCCATTCCGGTAGGAAATGGTAATTGAGTTGAAGGTAATACCCTTGCATGCGTCTTGGTTGACCGTTGGGAGTTCCTGTCTGGCTTAAATTATTATCCCGGATATAAGCCCAGGCACTTTCTCCGATGAATTCAAATGGGCCTCGCTGGAAAGTCCAATCCAACGCCCAAATGGCCAAGGGGCGTTTACTTTGAGGATCATAGGATCCGAAAAACCCTGATCCACCGATTTCAATCCCTAATAGCGGACTAAAAGCCAAGCGGCCAACAACAGCTTTTCCGTTATTATTGTCAAAGCTGGTATTGTCCGATCTCGCACTGCGTATTCCGTTCGTGACGGTGATATTGGAATTGGCATTTGGATTTCCGTTTCCTCCAAAGGCATTGGTAAACCCATTGATGAAGTAGACTTCGTAATCCAGCTTGGAAAGAGTCGTGGGGTAAAAAGTTCCGTATGCTCCGATACCAGGCTGATGTAGGGTAGAGGGGATAATTCGTTGATCAACCAGAGGGCGTTCGGTAAGGTCACGAAGCGGGGCATCATGGAGCAGGTTGAATTTGCCTAAAGGCAGCAACAGTATACCTGCCCGCAAGTTGATCGGTTCCTGTATTAAATAATCGATACTGGCGAACTCCACTTTAATGTCGTTGGTTCCATGCTCGAATTCAATTTCAGCGGCGAATTTCACTCGATCGCTAATGTCCCCGTAAATGAAAGGCACCAGGCGATGTTGGTCGAAATAGCTGTTGCCTTGATTGGTCCGGTTGAAGTATTCGATGTCCATGTAGCCGCCGACGATGGCCTTGGGAGAGGAGACGAATGGACGGGCATAGATCAGGGCGCCTGAACCTTGCATGGTTGAGCCGTATTTCTTGTCCGGAGTGCGTGGTTGGGATAATTCGCCCAATGTTTCCTTAGGTGGTTCGCCAGGGAGTTGGGTGGGTGGAGCCGCGAAAGTCGGCGGCGCTTGACGTTGTTGGTTGAGATACTCTTCCACAGCTTTTTTGACCGCTTCTTGCTGTGCGGGAGTCAGTTCTTCTTCTCCTGGTGCGGAGAAGGCTGAAAAGGTTGGAAAGAGAAAGAGGGCCATAAGAGCCCCGATGAGATGACGCTTCATAAATGAAAACCTCCTACATGTAAATTTGGGACGCGGAGGTCCTCAGGGAAATGGTAAGGGACTCGGGGTCCTCCATGGAAAGAGTCACGAATAAGCATGAGTGAGAACGCAAGGCATCGATTTTCGCTAACACCCCCAACCGAAGGATCCGCCTTTTCATGAGGCACTGAATGAGGTAAAGGGGATAAAGACCAGACGCTTGCAACGTTTGCATTTCAACTCAACCCCGTCCTTTTTTAAGATGGCCATCAGTTGTCCACAATGGCAGCGTGCCTCTGAGGTCGTTGCGCATGGGGATGATATGTGAGTTTGAAAAGCCATATTTGAATGAAAATCCCAATTCAATTTTGAAATTGAGAATTGTTATTAATACCGAATAATTTTAATATCTGTCAAGAAGGATATTTGTTTTTTTGTTGATCATTTCATGACATGTAAGTTTGTGGAAAATAGAAGGGGGTATAATGGGGCGATGATTACGAGAAGCCTTTTTGTCTGCCGGATAGGTTTGTGGGGGATTTTGGTGGGAATCAGCATGGGATGCGTTCATCAGCTTCCCGCTCATCCCGCTCAGGAAAACCTTAAGGAACCCCTGGTTTTCGGTCACATTCACGTCTGGCAGGACAAGCCTTCAGGGAGGATTTCCCTTCCGGAGCTGGCTTCCCTTGAATTCGTCACCAAGGATGGGAAAAAGCGCTATCATGTGGATATTGAGGCGGCTTCTTCGTATTTTTTCCTCCCATTGGACCCGGGGGATTATCAGGTGACCCGGATGTTTATTCAGGAAGGCGGCTTCCGGTCCAGTGCAGAAGTTCCTATGGAGTTTGAAGTTCCTGAATATGGCGTTGTGTATTTAGGGACCTGGCGATTCCAGATTGATTCCCCGAATTTTATAAGAGAGGTAGAAGTAAAAATTTCATCAGAACCGGTAAAAGCTATCGTGGAATTACATGCTCGTTATCCTTCCCTTTCTCTTCAGCCGGTCGTTTCCGCTTTGCCTGAACCTTCCTTGTTCCGATCACGATTATATGAAATCACTCCCTATCCCAGATTTCGATGGTTCAATCGGCATAATTCCACATGAATCTGCTTAGGGGAATTGTGGTTCTGCGAAAATCTGAAAACAATGAGTATTGTTGAGAGTAGGAGAAAAATCATGTGTGAAATGAAGAAAATGATCGGGATGTTCCTCTTGAGTCTTCTGATGGTGGGTTGCCAGGGAACGCCTCATCTTGTGAAGCGCAGTCAGATGCTCATGGGGACCGTGGTGTTTGTCACGGCAGTTGCAGCAGATGAATCGACTGCCCAGCAGGCTGCCAAAGCTGGTCTTGATGAAATCAGGCGGTTGGAAGAGTTGCTCAGTACCTGGATTCCAACCAGTGAATTATCAAAGGTCAATGCTGCAGCGGGACAGGAACCGATACAGGTCAGTCAGGAAACGTTTGAGTTATTAGAGCGCTCACTGGAGGTGGCCCAACTCACCAATGGGGGGTTCAATATCGCTGTTGGTCCCGCAGTGAAGGCATGGGATGCCAGCGGGGAGGGACAAGTACCATCTCATGAAGATCTGGAGGCGCTTCGTCCTCAGATTGATTTATCTGAAATTCAGCTGGACAAAAAGAAGCGAAGAGTCTTGTTGCGGCGTCAGGGTATGCAAATCGATGTAGGGGGAATCGGGAAAGGATATGCGGCCGACCGTGCCGCCACGGTTATGCAAACTTCAGGGGCGACGGCAGGAGTTGTTGCGCTGTCCGGGGATATTAAAACGTTCGGCCGTATGCCCGATCAGCAGAAATTTGTTTTTGGTATCCAGCATCCGCGTAAGGAGCAGGGAGAAGTGTTAGGGCGTATCGAGCTGGAAAATGAAGCCGTCTCTACTGCGGGAGACTATCAACGTTATTTTATGAAGGATGGGATTCGCTATCACCACATTTTAGATCCTTCTAGCCTTCAGCCGGCTCGTGGCTGTCAAAGTGTCACGATCATTGCTAAAGAAGGGGTCATGGCTGACGGGTTGGATACCGGTATTTTTGTCATGGGTCCCGATAAAGGCACGGCCCTCATCGAGTCATTGCCGGATGTGGAAGGGGTTATCGTGGATCAGGAAGGAAAGATGATTGTTTCATCGGGCCTTAAAGGCCGATTGAGACTCGAGCCGTAAGATCGCGGTTTTTTCGTATAAATCAAAAGGGGGCTAGGTGCCCCCCCTTTTGATTTGAGAAGGTGTCGCTAAAAAAGGTGCTTAGCTTTGTTGGTTCTGGGAATGGTGGGGGTACCCGCCGGGGTGACCTTGAGTCATCCCGCCCTCTTTATACGCATTAATCCGATC
>JAOUGQ010000353.1 GCA_029865515.1 Nitrospirota bacterium | reverse complement strand
GAAGGCGTTCATAGGTCTGAGGATTCCGGAAATCCCCCGAAAGATAATAGAGGCGATCAAGCAGCCATTCTTTGATCGTGGAATCGATGGGACGGGGAGACAACTCTTGAATATCCAGACGGATCTTCCCACGGAACTCTTCGGTATCCATCGGAATCCCGTCCACCCCGAGAATGACAAACTCTTGAGGAAGATGATGGCTTGAGGCCAGGTTGTACAACGCGGGTATTAATTTTCGCTTGGTCAGATCGCCCTGGGCGCCAAACACCACAAAAAGCGTGGGTGGTCTTGTCTGGCCATTATCCGGCTGTTGAAAAAGGGCATTCTCTTTCTGGTAATCCGCCTGGTTGGAAACAATCTGGGAATTTTTCACGAGCTCTCTTACCTTTCCGGATGTGTCATTCGCTCTTGGGGTCAATGAAGAAAACTGTTCAACAGGGAAACGCTTTGCCATTCCTTGTTTGTATGTTTAGGACAAAAAAGGCCGCGGCTATCTTCCGCAGCCCTCACACGTTACCCCGTTATTTATTATTGTACCATTTTTCTGCTTAAGTGCTATTAATGAAGGATTATCCCAAAAACTCAACGTGGTCCCAAAAGCCAATCCTCATCCGGATCGTCTCCCTCTCACTCAGCGAGACTCCCCACCCCCTTCAAGGAACACCGAATTTTATTCATTTCCAGCCTTAGTTTCAGAAAGGAGAAGGAGGACCCAGCCACGTTTATTGCATGTGTTTCATCCCTTTATCTGACATACCAACCTGGTTGTCCTGGGGTATCATCAATTCTCAGAGCACTCTATCCAGGCTACTCGGTGATTTCCGCGCAGGATGATTACGACCCGGAACGCCATGCGCAGCATATGGCTCTTGTGGTAACATTTCTTCCCTGGGTTCTCTTCTTTACTCAAACCGGTTTAGGCCTATGTCGCCTTTTCGGGCTTTCCCTCCAGGATCATTCAAGTCAGGAGTTTGGAAAAACGTCTTGACCAACACCAAATTATTCCCTGCCTATTGGAGTGCTTTGGGGCTGGTGATTCTCATTGGAGATTACCTATCAGGTCCAACCATTCAATTTCCTATTTTGTATCTTGTTCCCGTGGCTCTGGCTTCCTGGCACAATGGGAAGTGGTGGGGCCTGGGCTTTGCTGTTGTCATGCCGTGCATCCGGTTGTATTTTTATATGACTGTTTGGACCGTTTCCCTGGAGCCTCTCGATTCTGTGCTGAACACTATGATTCGGATGACTGTCTTGACCACCTTTGCTTTTTTAATCGATCGAACTGCCTGGCAGACAAGGAAATTATCTCAAAGGGTTCGGGTGTTGGAGGGTATCCTGCCGGTTTGTAGTTTTTGTAAAAAAATTCGCGATCAGCAAGGACAGTGGCATTCCATGGAGCGATTTATTACCGAACGGTCCGAAGCACAATTCTCTCATGGATTCTGTCCAGAGTGCGGGGAACGCCATTACGGCGATTTTCTGAAAACGCCGACCGGACCTACCCAGACTTCCTGAATGCAGGGAAGCCACTATCGCCAGAGAGAGAGCCAACATGATCGGGATTATTTCTGATACGCATGGGCTCCTACGCCCTCAAGTGATTGAGGCTTTGAGAGGTGTGGAATTGATTATCCATGCAGGAGACATCGGGAATGTTGAGGTCCTAAAGACCCTGGAGACGATCGCTCCGGTGACGGCGGTTCGTGGGAATAACGATCATGGTGCTTGGGCCGAACAGATTCCCCTGACGAATGTGGTCGAACATCGCTCTTACTCTTTGTATGTCTTGCATGACCTGGATTCCCTGGATGTAGATCCGGTCGCCTCGGAATTTTCCGCTGTCATTTTCGGCCATTCCCATCGTCCTTCTGTAGAGAGACGCCATTGTGTGCTCTACCTCAATCCAGGGAGCGCCGGCCCCCGTCGATTTACTCTTCCCGTTGCCGTGGCCCGTCTTCATCTTACGGATACCGGCCTTACGCCTGAAATGATCGAGTTTGGGAAGTAGGCGAGGGGATCGTTACGCCGCACATGACGGGGTTATGAGGATTTCCAGGTGACATTAAGTCCAATCTTCAGCAGTATGGTGACAAATTCCCTTTTACCCGAAAAAAGTTTTCATGAGCAATCTTCTTGCTACCTCGATTTGCGGATTTTCGTTGAGGTCATATTCTAATTGGTGCTCACAATCTTTCCAGAAATGAATACCTGGCGGATCTAACGATGAAGCTCTTCTCGTGGTATCACAACCTCTCTCACACTCGAATGGTCACAGTGTGGTCGGTTCTGTGCCTTGGACCCCTCTTTCTCGGTTGGACCGGTCTGATCGTCTTGTCGCACCAGACGACGGAGTCAGCCATTATGTGGACCCAGCAGCTATTTGGTTGGATGCTGCTGATAACCTATGGCTTCCTCTGGAGCTGGGCAATCGGTGTCAGCCGACAGCCACGACTGACTCTCTTTCGCGGAATCGCCTGGACGATAACCTTTTTGGTCATCCTTTTCTCTCTGGAACTCGTGGCGGTGCTGAAGATGGTTCACTGGGGATTGGTTTTTGAACAGATATCTGATGAACCGCAAAACTATCTTTGGGCATATCAACCGGACAAAGAGTTGGAGTTTCGACGACGGCCCAACGATCATTGGAAAGGTTATCTGAGTAGCGACATTGAATACCGTTGGTTGATGCCTCGTTCACGAAATCAGCCCTTTGTCTTTACCTATGATAAATGGGGATATCGCAACACTGTGGATCTCAAGCAAGCCGACGTGGCGTTGATTGGCGATTCTTATGTTGAAGGTTGGTACGTTTCTGATACCGAGACGACCGCCCAACGACTCCAAAGCCGTCTCAGTCGCCCGGTCATCAATTTAGGGGTCGCCGGCTATGGAACAAACCAAGAGTTGCTTGTTCTTCAAAAGGACGCCATCCGGTTTAATCCCAGAGTGATCATTTTTTTCTTCTTTGAAGGCAACGATTTCTATGATGACAACCGGTTTGAGAATTCCTTGTTATCGCGAAGATTAAATTTAATGGTAAAAAATCCCAACCCCCTAGGGCTTGCATGGACCCAGGGTTGGCAGCAGAGGTCGTTCATTTACAATCTTTTTCTGAAGTTGCGCCGATTAGCCCATCCGGTTTTGCCAAACACCCCCCCATACTTTGGATACTTTGCCAAGCCCGGTCAAGACAAGAACACTGTTTATTTCACAGATTATGCTGCAGTGCCTTGGAATAATTGGTTAGCTAGTCGATGGGGGAAGGCGCAGGATTCGCTGACGCAA
>JAOUGQ010000075.1 GCA_029865515.1 Nitrospirota bacterium | reverse complement strand
CTTTATTGATTTTTGAACGTTTTTTCTCATTTCAATCATTCCCAGAGAGGCACGAGAGAAAGTTCCGAAAAATTTATTTTCAGAACTTTATTCTTCTTAATCCTCTTGCATGTGTATAACTGAAAACTTTGAGATTTCTGGTTGTTGATAAATTCAAAAATTTCATCAGAAACCCGCACGAAATATTGTGTTTTTTGAACTCACAAGTTCTTCACAGAAATCCCCATCCAGAATGCACAACTCACAACATTTAGTATTGACATTTTTTTTTATCCGCTATAGATTGTGGGCCATTGGTTTATACCAATTATTTCTTCCGGTCTTATATTTTCCTGTTTTTCTTTGTTATGCACAGGCATTTGGCTTAGGGCGAAACTTCCCAACTAGAGGCTGAACAATTTCATCGACAGACTGGAGTTTAATGGCTTCTGGTAAAATTGCTTGTCGTATGGCCCCTCCTAATAATTAAGGCCTTGTCGGAGGGCCAGAGCGAGACCACAAAGAGGCACCGCCCACAGGGGTCTCTTGGGAAGATCGCAATAACAGATTAGGCAGCCGGAACTGACTGGAGAAATACCCCACAGGTTTTCAGTGTCTTCCAAAGGAGCCCATTCATGAAAATTGAACGTCGATTCACAACAGCTGGTGAGAGCCCGTATCAGAACATTCCTTTTTCCACCCGATCCTCAGAAATCCGAAACCCCGATGGCTCGGCCGTGTTCAGTCAGAACAACATTCTGGCCCCTGAACATTGGTCTCAACTAGCGGTCGATATTCTGGCCCAAAAATATTTCCGCAAGGCCGGCGTTCCCCAATTTGACGACCAGGGACAGCCCCTCCTCAATGAGAAGGGCAGCCCTCTTCTTGGAGGCGAACGTGATGCCCGGCAAGTCTTCCACCGGCTCGCCGGCTGTTGGACTGAATGGGGGAAAACCCATCACTACTTTGATACTCCTGAAGATGCCGAAACCTTTAAGGACGAACTCAGCTTCATGTTGGCCTGGCAAATGGCGGCTCCGAACTCTCCGCAATGGTTTAATACCGGGCTGCACTTTGCCTACGGTCTGTCCGGCCCCTCACAAGGGCATTACTATGTTGATCCAAATACGCACCGGGTCAAACAGGCCCGCAATGCCTATGAGCGACCTCAAGTCCATGCCTGCTTCATTCAGTCGATCTCTGATGATTTGGTCAATGAAGGCGGAATTATGGACTTGTGGGTGCGGGAAGCCCGCCTCTTCAAATACGGGTCAGGTACCGGCACCAATTTTTCCCGTCTGCGAGCAGACGGAGAATCGTTATCCGGAGGCGGCCGCTCGTCAGGACTGATGTCATTCCTGAAAATCGGCGACCGGGCCGCTGGTGCCATCAAATCCGGAGGAACGACCCGCCGGGCTGCCAAAATGGTGTGCCTGGATCTCGATCATCCCGACATTGAAGAATTCATTGATTGGAAAGTCATTGAAGAACAAAAAGTGGCGGCCATGGTCACCGGCTCAAAAGTCTGCGCACGCCATCTGAATGCCATTCTAAAAGCCTGTCACGTCTTACGCCCGGACGGCGGCTCTCAAGTCGAAATCAATCCTCGAGAAAATTCTTCCCTCCGTGATGCGATCCAAGCGGCACGGGAAGTGGCAGTCCCTGAACCCTATATTCAACGAATGTTCAACTATGCCCAGGAAGGATTTACCCATTTTGTATTTCATGAATATGACACGAATTGGGACAGCAAAGCCTACCAGACCGTGTCCGGGCAAAACTCCAACAATAGCATCAGGGTTCCCAACGAGTTTTTTGCCGCTCTTCAAGCAGGCGAAGACTGGAAGTTGACCAGACGCACGGACGGTTCCGTCTGCAAAACGATTCCTGCCAAAGATTTGTGGGATCGAATCGCCTGGGCGGCCTGGATCTGTGCGGATCCCGGGGTGCAATTCGATACCACCATTAATGAATGGCATACCTGCCCCAAGGATGGACGGATTAACGCCTCTAATCCTTGCAGCGAATATATGTTTTTAGATGATACGGCGTGCAATCTGGCCTCCCTTAATTTAGGCCGGTTTCTGACATCGGAAGGCCAGTTCGACATTGAAGGATTCCGACATGCCGTTCGGTTGTGGACGATTGTCCTGGAAATCAGCGTGCTGATGGCGGGATTCCCCAGTCGTGCAATTGCCGAAAAAAGCTTCTCCTTCCGGACCCTCGGTCTTGGCTATGCCAATCTGGGTTCCATTCTCATGAAACTCGGGATTCCCTACGATTCTCCACAGGCCTTGGCATGGTGTGGCGCCATTACCGCCCTAATGACCGGGGAGTCCTATGCCACTTCTGCGGAAATGGCCAAGGAATTAGGGCACTTTAACGCCTATCCGCGTAATGCCGAAGCCATGCTTCGAGTCATGCGCAACCATCAACGTGCAGCCTACAATGCTCAGCCTGATGAATATGAAGAGCTCACCATCCCGCCAAGGGGCATTCATCCTGACCAATGTCCTCAAGACCTTTTGAAAGCCGCGCAAACAGCCTGGGATCGTGCATTAGAACTTGGCGAGCAGTACGGATATCGCAATGCACAGGCCACGGTGATCGCGCCAACCGGCACGATTGGATTAGTCATGGATTGCGACACCACCGGCATCGAGCCCGATTTCGCCCTGGTGAAATTCAAAAAACTGGCCGGCGGTGGCTATTTCAAAATCATCAATCAAAGTCTTCCTCCGGCGTTACGGCATTTAGGATACAGTCCGAGCCAGATCCAAGACATTATCACCTATGCGACAGGAACCCGCACCCTCAAACATGCGCCCTTTATCAACCATGACACCTTGAAAGACAAGGGATTCGACCGTGCCGTGTTGGAACGCATGGAGGCGACGCTGGATGGAGCCTTTGATATTCATTTTGCGTTCAACAAATGGACCCTCACTGAAGAATTTTGTCGTGAAAAATTGAGCCTGACTGAATCTCAGCTTCAGAGTCCTCAATTAAATATTCTTAAAATTTTGGGCTTTACTCAGGAAGAAATTCTTGCCGCGACGGACTATTGCTGTGGCACCATGACTGTAGAAGGTGCGCCACATCTCAAACCGGAACACCTGTCGATTTTTGATTGTGCCAACCGATGTGGGCGTCTAGGGCAACGATTCATTACTCCCACGGCCCACATTCGAATGATGGCGGCCGCCCAACCCTTCATCAGCGGGGCCATAAGCAAAACGATCAATATGCCTGCTGAGGCGTCCGTGGTTTCCGTCAAGGAAGCCTATATGCTGTCTTGGACGTCCATGGTCAAAGCTGTTGCCCTGTATCGGGATGGGTCAAAACTCAGCCAACCGCTGAATACCGTTAGTGAATGGGGCGATTTATCCGTCCAAAATGACCAAATCACTTCGGCCGCGAAACAAGCGGCCTCCCGGGTACTGGTCCGGTACCTGGCGAAACGTCGCCCCCTGCCGACCCGTCGAAGCGGCTATACCCAAAAGGCGATTGTCGGTGGTCACAAAATCTACCTTCGAACCGGCGAATACGAAGACGGAACCTTGGGAGAAATTTTCCTGGACATGCATAAAGAGGGAGCGGCATTTCGAAGTCTGATGAACTGCTTCGCCATCGCGATTTCCCTTGGCTTCCAACATGGTGTTCCTCTGGAAGAATTCGTGGACGCATTTTTGTTCACTCGCTTCGAGCCCAACGGGCCGGTCAAACTTAACGACCATATCAAAATGTCGACCTCGATCATCGACTACATTTTCCGGGAACTGGCAATCACCTATCTGGATCGGCACGATCTGCAACAGGTGGCCCCTGAAGATCTTCGAGTTGATGCGCTTAAGAAGGAAACGGATACCCCGGATGAAGGCGAAGAAGGCCTTGTGGACCCCCGATCACTCGGCTCCACCTCAATCAGTCCAGAAGTGTTTCCCTCCAGGAAGTCCGTAGGGAACGGGGTTGGCAAGAACGGGGAGCATGGGAAAGTAGCCAGAAAACTCGAAATGAAACGCGAGACCCTCACCATCACGGAGATGCAAGAGGCCAGGCAAAAAGGCTATGAAGGCGATCCCTGTCCGGAATGCAAACAGTTCAAGATGGTAAGAAACGGAACCTGTTTAAAGTGCGATAACTGCGGCGCAACAAACGGTTGTTCGTAAAACATTCCCTATAAAAGTTTTAACTTAAGGAAATGGAAATGATTGCTATGACAGAAAAAAAGAAGATATCGCTGGTCCTGTGGATTTGAGTTTTATCTTGTGCATGATAAATCCGCCTCAAATGTGAGAAGAAGGTTTAGAGATTTAAATGGGCAAGCTCTTGGAAATATTAAGGTTTGCACCAATGGTGGGAGAAAACTTTCATTAGATGACAACCCATTAAACATTGGGAAATAGGTTTCACCGTTCCCAATGCTTTCACCTTGAAGAGGCTCCCATGGGAGCCTCTTCCTTTATTGATCGATCAACCGTCGCGAAAGTTTGGAATAGCACGTAATTTTCTTGCGCGATGTGGTTTGACGACCATCCTTTTTCTCTATAATGAACCCAATCATTTAAATGACCGATCGCCAATAAAAGACCCCCGCCGCAAGCGGACGGGGTATTCAGTGGATATATGTTTTGCTTTGAGACACCACAGTTTCTCAAACTCTTCCCTTTGTTCGGTAACCCCGCGGCAAGCCACTGGGAATAGAGTTAATTTAAGTCTGTTTACATAGAGGAACGTACAGAGCTTTCAATTTTTTTTAAAAAACATTATCCCCAGTATCCACATTTGGAAATCCTTCATCGGAAAGGGGTTCCGAATTTCAGATGAAAGTTATCAACCACCTTTCACAACTTTTCCACAATTTGTGACATTGACACGAATGTTTCCCCGCTATATAAGAGCGCATTCAGAGAACAATTGGATTTTTTCAATTTCTTCTATTTTCCCCCATGGCTGCGCTGCTGATATCTCTCTATGACTTTCCTTCCCTAAGAATTGTCTGTGGGCTTCCCTTTCCTTCTCATCCATATCCGCCTTTCCTCCTCGGAAGCAGTCCAGGGCCAAATTTCGACTGGAACCCGTTTACTCTTCAGAAATTTTTATAAATCTTTTTCCTTCAAGAGGCCTATATTGGAGGGCTATTCCATTATTGATCGATCAACCGTCGCGAAAGATTGGCATGCTCGCGGATTTTCCTGCGGGGTGTGGATTGATCATGCCGGACGAGAGTGGAAAGGCGCCACCGATGAGACGGCTGAACTATTTATGGTCATGTCAGGAGAATTAGAACTGGAGATAGGAGAAGAGCGGTTTCAACCTTCTGTGGGAGAGGAAATTCATATTCCAGGGGCCGTGTCTTATAGGATTCGCAATATTGGAGGAACAACGGCTCGTTGGCTCTATGGCCAAAAACGAAAGCCTTCGGCTGCACTCCAGCCAATCGAACCCATGCGCGATCTCATCCGTTCCCCCCTGTAAGGTTTCGCTGGATGCGGCCACGGGTGAGAGTGGCCATACCCTTACTTCCCATCCTTCGCACAACGAAATCCGGTGGTGAGATCTTGAAAATCGACTTCCCCTTTCGAACGTGCGGTTACACGTAAGTTAACCGGTTGATCTTCCCACGATCCTCCTCGCAACACCTTAAAATCGCCGTCGGCAGGCCCTTGAGGGTTTTTCTTCGGACTCTCTTCGTAATAATAGCGGTCATACCAATCATTGACCCATTCGGCGGCATTCCCGGCCATATGATACAGGCCATAGGCGCTTTTTCCCCCTTCTTTTAACCCATGACGAATGCTCATCCCCCTGGTTCCGCTGGTAACCGGAGAAAGGGTAATTTTATAACTGACCCAGCCCGTCGTGCCCTGGTTATAATTGGCAATATCCACAAACGGCTGCATATGCCCCCAGGGATATCTTCGCCCGTCCATGCCACGGGCGGCTTTCTCCCACTCGGCTTCCGTTGGCAAACGTTTCTCCACCCACTGACAATATCGTTTGGCATCATTCCAGGAAATACCCACGGCCGGTCGATCTCCGAACTCTCCCGAAGCAATTCCATCATCCCACAACGGTGGCGGTTCAATGCTGTAATCCTTATCCAATAATTTCTGGTATTCCGCCATGGTCACTTCGTACCGATCGATATAATAGGCGTCCAGCCATACGGTATGTTCCGGGCGTTCGTTTCGAGATCCTTCATTATCCCCCATCAGAAATTCCCCTTCAGGAATAAGAATCATCGATCCCGGAGGCCCATCATCCTGCACCGGCGCATCCAACCAAGAATTTCCTTTTGGGGATTCTTGAGCCCAGGAAAGCTGGCTCAGACCATTTATCATGCAAAATACTCCGATAATTCCCAATAACCCCATACGTGTCATAATACCCTCGCTAGATAAATGAATAATTACGAGTGCAATAAATTTCCGTCAGCGACCATCCAGGACTCTCTGTCACCCAGAGAAGGGCGGCCTTCTCACCCTTGCGGGATGCACAGGTAGGCACTTTTGCTGAACCTTCTGTCCGCCGAAGAACACGCCAACCTCTTGAACGGCCATTCTGAAGGCTTCTTTTTTACTCAGTCGTTTTTTGATCTAAGGGAAACCCTGATTCTCAATCAATAGGTGAATGATTCGAAAATTTCCTCAAAAAGAAGCTCTCTTGTTTTACCATATCGAACTTAACTGAACGAGTGAAGAGGTTATTTTTACGAGACCGAATATCCCGCATAAAAAACAAAAGCCGTTGAAGAAATCTTCAACGGCTTAAGTCATGGCGTCCCCAACGGGATTCGAACCCGTGTTGCCGGCTTGAAAGGCCGGCGTCCTAGGCCAGGCTAGACGATGGGGACGTTGTTATTTTGAATTATTTTCGCAGGCCTTTTGTGAAAATGCAGAAGTGATCAAACAATCATTTTATCAATGCAGAAAACACGAGTCAAACCAAGAAGTTTTCATTAAGACTCTGGCATGAAACCAGGAGAATACCAGGGAAAATTCATCCTCTTTCCCCTCCTCAGTCCAACTCGTGAGGCAACTCATTGTCCCTTTACGTTGGAACAAGAGAAACCAATGCAATCTTTGGCGCCAACCGGATGGCAAAATGCAACAGCAAAACCGGATAAAAGATGGTGGAGGAGTGGGCCTGTAAGCCGGATTCTGTACTGGATGAAACGCATTTCATCCAGTGGTGACCATTTCTCTGGAACCTAAGTTACCCTAGGCTTCAAGCAACCTACCCGGGAACCTCGACCGGGCCAGTCTCTCTCCCGATCCGTAGAGGATGGGTTCCCCTGACAAACCGGGGATCGTCCCCCTATTTGGTTTTGCTCCAGGTGACGCTTACCCTGCCACCTGTGTTACCACAGGCGCGGTGGGCTCTTACCCCACCATTTCACCCTTACCTGGCAAAAACCTGAGCTTTTGCCGTCGGCGGTATATTTTCTGTGGCGCTGGTGTCGGATTACTCCGCCTGGGCGTTACCCAGCACCTTGCCCTTTGGAGTCCGGACTTTCCTCTCACGAAAAGTTCCGTGAGCAGTCACCCGGCCCACTCACACCATCAGTTTTTATCCTAGGTTGACCAAAAGGGGAAAGCAAGAGGAGCGGAAGACCTGCAAGAGGCTATTCAGTCGTTTCCGCTTCAAGGTGGTGAGCCATATAGAGGATTCGGTGGCAATACGAGCAATCCATCAATTCGTTCCCTCGCTTCACCTCGGCGACCAGTTGAGGAGGAAGCTGTAGCTGACAGCCCCCGCAAGCCCCATCACGAAGCTGCGCGACGGCATACCCTTTCCTCATGATCTTTAATCGGTTGTAGCGAGCCAAGAGGGGTTTTTCCACCATCTCGGCAAGAGTCTTTTGCTGTTGCTCCAAATCAGCTAACTCATTCGCCAAAGTGGCAAGTTGAGTCTCTATTCTCGCTTTTTCGGCATCAAAGTTCTGTTGCGCTTCTTTGGCTTGCTCTTCCAGCTCTTTGACAGCTTGCTCGTTCTGCTCCACCCGCTCCATCGTTTCCAGAACATTTTCCTCAATGGAATCTTTTTTCTTTCGAGCTAACTCAATTTCAAACAGGTGCGCCTGGTATTCTTTATTGGTTTTTAATTCGGAGAGCCGGTTTCTGATTTTCTGGAGTTGATCCTCCTGAGTGGCAAGTTCCCGTTCCGCACTTCGTCGTTGTTTGACGAGAGATTCTCCGGTATTTTTGAGGGCTTGCAACCTGGTGAGAACGTCATGGAGAGGTGCTTCAGCAGATTTGAGAAGTTCAGGGGCCTTCCGCAGCTGGTCTTGAATCTGAAAAATTCGAAGATCAAATTTTTGAAGATTAATAAGATATTGCAACTGCAAGTTCACAAAGCCCTCAACATTTTGAAACCCGTTTGCTCAACTTGTGACTCAAGTCCGGCCCTCCGTTTTGGTGGGCCCACCAGGACTTGAACCTGGGACCAACTGATTATGAGTCAGCCGCTCTAACCAACTGAGCTATGGGCCCGAGATCACAACCACGTATGCTATCTTTTACCATAGATTGCGCTCAGGAAAAACTCCCCGATGATTTTTCTTTCCTTCATGGGGTTGAAACTCAAGGAGAAACTGTCAATAAGGCCTTTTTGCCCTGAAGTTTATTGATTTTCACATTCAAGGCATCCACCATGTCATGCCGTCCCTCCCGTTCAGCCACTTTGAGTTGACCGATCAACTCGTCCAACAGGCGTTGAATCTGTTTGTTCTCTAAAACTCGGAGACATCCGACAACATGACAGGAAACATCTTCGATATAGAGATCCCACACACTTAACTGGGAGAGCACGGATTCATACCCAGAATCCTCACTGAATTCGCCACGCAAGGCTTCCAGATTCACCTGCCCCTCTTGATCCAGATGCTCCAAGGCCTTGGCAAGAATGTGGCGGTAGAGCGGGACAGTGAACGCCCCCTCATCCAGTTGACGAATCTGATCAGGTACAAGACGGCCTTGGAGTAATAAGACGATGAGGTCGCGTTCCTCTGGTTTGCCATGAGGAATCGAAAGTTTGGCAACCGGTTTTTCCTGTACCTGGCTGGACGGGGACGCATCGCTCTGACGTCGAAGAGTCGGGAGACGTTTTCTCAGTAAATCCTGCCGAACGCCCAACCGTTCCGAGACCACTTTCAGATATTCGTCTTTTTCGATCGGGTTTTTGGTCTTTTGAAGAATGGCAAGAATTTCATCTGCCCGCTTCACTCGATCTTGAATTGAATCCTTTTGGGCCTTATTCAACACCGACATAATGGCAAAATCCAGCAGGGTGGCAGCACGTCCCTCCAACTCACGAAATGCAGACACCCCGTTCTTCCGTATAAAGGTATCAGGGTCCTCGCCCGTGGGTAACAGCAAGACACGAACGTCAAGGCCCGAATTCACAAACAAATCCAGCGTCCGCAAGGCCGCACTGACCCCCGCAGCATCCCCGTCAAACACTAACATCACGGACGGGGCCAAACGGCGCACGATCTGAACATGATCAGACGTTAACGCCGTTCCCAAAGGTGCCACCGCATTGGTAATACCGGTTTGGTGGAGGGTAATCACATCAAAATACCCTTCAACCAGGTAAAACCGTCCGGCCGAGGTTGCCGATTGCCTGGCCTTGTCCATTCCATAGAGCGATCGCCCTTTAAAAAATAGGTCTGTTTCCGGTGAATTAAGATATTTTGGAGAGGCCCCGTCTTGCATGATCCGCCCCCCGAATCCCAACACTTGCCCGCGCAGATCAGCAATGGGAAACATCACCCGTGCACGAAACCGATCATAGGTAGAAACCCGGCTGCCATCCTCCTTTTCCTTTTGCACCACCAACCCGGCCTGAATGAGTTCTTCAGGTCTGACGGATTGCCGTTCCAGCCATTTGGAGAGCCCATTCCATCCATCCGGGGCATATCCCAACTGAAACGTGCTCCAGGATTCACGGGTAATCCCACGTTGATCGAGATAATCTCTAGCAACCTGTCCTTCAGGAGCTTCCTGAAGATTGCGGTGATACCAGGAGGCCGCCAATTGATACAAATGATAATATCGCTCCCGAGACAACCCCGAGGTGGTCTTCGCCGCCAATTCTCGCCGCTCAGGGAGCACCACACCTGTCCGTTGGCTTAACTCACGCAAAGCCTCCATGAAATCCATGCCTTCCTGTTTCATCAAAAAGGTAAAGGCATCTCCTCCGACACTGCAACCAAAGCAATAAAACATTTGTCGAACGGGGTTCACCGAAAAGGAGGGAGTTTTTTCTGAATGGAAAGGACAAAGCCCTTTATAGTTTTGACCAGCTTTGGAAAGACTTACGTAGGTGGAAATTAAATCAATGATATCGACCCGGTCTCGAATTTGCTGAAGAATCTCTGGTGGAACCCCTCGTTTTTCCCCTGTCATTTCGCCACCCACGCAGAACGGTTTTTCTCAGACACAACGAACTTCTTCCCCCTTCATAGACCGGATTTTATGGAGGCACTTCGCCCCCATCAAGCCGGCCCTACCCGGGTGGCCATTCAAATTGCCGCCCGCCAAGGACGTGAAAATGCAAATGAAAAACACTCTGTCCGGCCCCGCGTCCCGTATTCGCGACAACCCGATACCCACTGTCGGCAATTCCCCGCTCCCTGGCCATCCTGGCACAGACCACCATCAATTGACCTAACAAGGTGGCATCCGTCTCTTTGGTATCGTCCAAAGAAACCACATGCCGCTTGGGAATCACCAACATATGGACCCGCGCTTGAGGATTGATATCGTCAAACGCCATCGCGTGTTCATTCTCATAGAGCGTTTTTGCGGGAATGTTTCCCTCTACAATTTGACAAAAAAGACAGTCACTCATGGGTGGCGCCTCCTTCAGCCTGCCGGATTCCTGATTTTCCAAATCGCTTGCCCAGCTCTTGATAAATGTCTTCAGGAGGAATGGAAAAGTGCCCGAGCAGGATGAGGGAATGAAACCATAAATCAGCCATTTCATAAATAATTTCTGCCCGGTCCTTATTTTTTCCAGCCAACAGGACTTCCCCGGCTTCTTCCACCACCTTTTTTAAAATACGATCAAGCCCCCCCTCCATCAATTTCGATACATACGAATCAGGGCTCGGGTGGGTTTTCCGGTCGCCGACCATTTCATAGAGGCGCCGGGTAATGCCTCCCCAGGCCGTACCATTGAAAGTCGGCACTTCATCGTTAGCGCTCGAAGACGGCGCCGGAGAAAAAAAACATGACCGGTTTCCGGTATGGCAGGTCGGTCCAATGGGTTGGGCTTTCACTAAAATCGTATCCCGATCACAATCCACGAACATTTCCTTCAGGAGTAACTCATGACCGGAAGTCTCCCCTTTCTTCCATAACCGTTTTCGGGATCGACTCCAGAAATGAACCCGTTGGGATTGGCAGGTCGCTTCCCACGCTTCTTGGTTCATGAACCCCACCATCAATACCGTCCCGTCCAACCAATCCTGGACAATACAAGGAAGAAGTCCGTGCTCATCAAACTCCAACGTGATCGTAGGGGAGGCTTCACTCATCGGTCGTTATGAAATGGAAACCGGGACGCTTCCTAGGCGCATCGGAATACCCAGTTGAGCCAAATACGATTTGGCTTGGCTGATGGAATACGTTTGATAATGGAAAATAGATGCCGCCAGGACCGCATCAGCCTTTCCCACATGGAACGCTTCATAGAGGTGATGAAGGGTGCCTGCCCCTCCAGAGGCAATCACAGGGATGGTGACGGACTCGGAAATTGCCGCCGTCAAGGCTAAATCATAGCCATCCTGCGTCCCATCCTGATCCATACTCGTCAGGAGAATTTCTCCGGCGCCATAGTCTGTCATACGTCTGGCCCACTGGACTGCATCCAGGCCAGTCGAATTCCGGCCTCCATGGGTAAACACTTCCCACCCGGGTTGATCCCCCTCACACGTCGTAGCCCGTTTGGCATCAATTGCCACGACAATACATTGTGAACCAAAGCGATTGGCCGCAGCTTTCACGAAATCCGGTTGCTCCACGGCAGCCGTATTGATACTGATCTTGTCCGCACCGGCCTCCAATAACCTGCGGATATCCTCAATGGTCCGGATACCTCCACCAACTGTGAGAGGCATAAACACCTGCTCCGCTGTCCGGACCACGACATCCAAAATCGTATCCCGTTTTTCATGTGAGGCGGTAATATCCAAAAAACAGAGTTCATCCGCCCCCTCACGGTCATAGACCTGGGCCACATGAACCGGATCT
>JAOUGQ010000074.1 GCA_029865515.1 Nitrospirota bacterium | reverse complement strand
GAAGTCGTCAATTAAAAACACGCCACCATTGGCTTTAATATGGGGAGGAGCCTTGTAGTATTTCGCAGATTCATTAAAGGAAAGATCAAGCGTGGCCATGGTCAACTCACCGCCGGCAAACTCGATCGGACGTTTACAAAGAACCCAGCGGGTATCTTTTTCCACCCTGGCTTCAATCAGGGATCTCGACGCTTCTTGAGGAGCATCAACCCTGACATGGGTGATCGGATCGAACACTTGAATAATTTGCCCATCAACCTCCATCGCATAGGGGATATACACTTCCCCACCACCCACGGCTTCCAACATCTTCCCTATGGCTTCGGCCAACACCGTTTTCCCGTTTCCAGGAGGCCCATACAAAAAGATGGCCCAGCCCGAATTGACGGCTTCTCCGAGTTGATCGATGGTCCCAGGTGTCAAGACCAAATGTTCCGTGGCCGCCGTCACAGTTTCCCGATCAATGGTTAAACTATTCACCGGCTGACTTTTGATCATGGCAATATACTGATTAAGGGGAACGGGAGCAGGGCCCACATACCGGCATAAATCCATAAAGGCCGTAGCCCGATGTCGACCGGCTTCCGTCAGCACATACCGGAGCAAAACCCCGAGCGATTCCCCATGCCCCTTGACCTCGCAGAGCTTCTCCCGTTGAATGAGCGTGAACAGCTCCTTCATCACCCCATAGGGCAATTTCATAATCTCCCCAGCGGACCGCTCGGTGAGTTCCCCGCTGGTGTAGAGGGTTCTGACCAAGAGCTGCACTAACAATTCTTCCGGCAGGCCGGTCTCTTGAATCGTCGTAGGAGCCGTTAATGATCGAGGGTTGAGGGATTGGGCACTCGCACTACCATTAGATGTCATCGTGGCCACCGAGCTCATTCGTGATCTCCTTTGACTAATCCATGCCTTAAAAATGAGTAAATAGCGTTCACATCATGCCTCAGGACGTGACCCTTTTACAGAGTGTGGAATCTCTGTAAAATTAAGACAATCACGCTATGTGTGTATTACCCGCTCCATTCTCCAACTTCGATGACACGCCTTTTCCTGAGAGTGTGGGACGATTCTCGTGAAGGCGAATCATGACCTGAACCATATGTGTTTCACCATGTTTCCCTACACCTCTTCGCCCAGACTATTTCTTCATGGCCTTCGAATACTCTGGACGATATGGCTGCCACTTATCGGCCTTTTCTCGATCTTAGGATGCACCGAATCTTTATCTGATCACACACTCCGATTCGGTCTGGCTAATTCTCCATCCAATTTAGATCCACGCTATGCCACCGATGCCACCTCTGCTCGAATCAATCGACTCATCTATTCGCGATTAGTGGACTTTAACGAGGAAGCCATCCCGATTCCTGCTCTCGCCTCCTGGATTGAAGTCTCTCCCACCCACTATCGATTTGACTTACGAGAACCGAGGCCCATATTTCACAATGGGGCACAACTCTCTGCCAAAGATATCAAAGCCACCTATGAATCCATTCTGAATCCTGAAAGGGCCTCTCCTCATCGCGGCATCTTGCAGCTCATCGCCCGGATAGACACGCCGACAGAGAGCACAGTCGATTTCTTTCTGAAGCAGCCGGATTCATTGTTTCCCGGCTATTTAGTTATCGGCATTCTCCCTGCAAACCTTATTGCCGGCGGGCATCCGT
Organism: Nitrospirota bacterium; assembly: GCA_029865515.1. Classification (GTDB taxonomy): domain Bacteria; phylum Nitrospirota; class Nitrospiria; order Nitrospirales; family UBA8639; genus Nitrospira_E. The sequence continues at coordinate 10,578 of JAOUGQ010000074.1, read as the reverse complement.
TCCACGACCTCCCCATTGGCAGTGGGCCATTTCGATTTCTCGAGCGGCCCGATGAGACCCGACTCGTGATCGAAAGACGGGCCGATGGCCAACGTATTGAATTTTTGAGGATTCCCGATCCGACGGTTCGGACTCTCAAGCTTCTGGCAAAGGAGATTCACCTCATTCAAAATGATCTCCCTCCTGAACTCGTTTCGTATCTTTCTGCCCACGACGGGATCACTCTGCAACAACGCCAGGGGGCAAATTTTGCCTATCTTGGATTCAATCAATTAGATCCTGTGGTCGGCCAGGAAAACGTCCGGAAGGCCATTGCCCATGCCATCAATCGTGAACAGATTATCCAATTTGCTCTGAAAGGAAGAGCCAGGGTCGCTCAAGCACTCTTTCCACCAGAGCATTGGGCTGGGCTTTCATCTTTAACCGGCTACAATTACAATCCGGAACAGGCGAAGACCCTCTTGAAAGAAGCCGGGTTTACTCCAGACCATCGGCCCGCCATCACGTACAAAACCTCAACCGATCCCTTTCGCTTGCGCTTGGCCACCATCATCCAATATCAACTCCACCAGGTCGGCATTGACGTCTCGATACAGAGCCACGATTGGGGGACCTTTTACGGGGACATCAAAGCAGGCCACTTTCAGATGTATAGCCTGGCATGGGTGGGAGTGAAATCTCCGGATATTTTCCGGTATGCCTTTCATAGCGACGCGATCCCTCCGGCCGGCGCCAATCGCGGGCACTATTCAGACGCCGTGGCGGATCACCTCATGACTCAAGCCGAACACACCTCGGACAGACCGGTACAACAAACGCTGTATCGCACACTTCAGGCGCGTCTCTCTGAAACACTCCCCTATGTCCCCCTCTGGTTTGAAGACCATTTTGCCCTTTCCTCCGCCAGCATCACCGGCTATCAACTGGGAGCTGACGGGAATTTTGACGGTCTTTCCCAGGTCCGTTGGGCGACCTCTCCCTCGCAGCAGGTGGCACTGCTCCACCCATGATGTCGTACCGTCACAGGTCTGTTCAGACACGACCGTTCGGATCACATTCTTCCCAGGTATCGGCATGACCCACTTCATGATGACAAGGATCTTGAGCGCCATGATCGGCCTGTTGGGGGTTATGTGCCTGGTCTTTCTGTTGATTCATCTCATTCCGGGCGACCCCGTGGAAGTGATGCTCGGTGAATCGGCTCAGCCAACCGACAAAGAAACTTTACGCCACGCTTTAGGGTTGGATCTTCCCCTCTATCAACAATGGTGGATCTATTTCAAAGGTCTTCTCCATCTGGATTTTGGAACATCCCTTTTTTCAGGTCGCGCGATTGGGGATCTGCTCATTGAGCGAATTCCCGCCACCCTCTATTTGAGTCTCGTCTCCCTGTTGGTCGCAATCACTGTGGCCCTTCCCCTCGGGCTCTTAGCGGCCGTCCGCCAACATACCCCTCTGGATTACGGCGCGATGGGATTTGCGTTAGTCGGGATGTCAATTCCAAATTTCTGGATGGGCCCCTTACTCATTTTAGTTGGCGCGTTATGGTTGGGCTGGTTCCCGGTCAGTGGACAGGAAGGCTGGAACTCCGTGGTGCTGCCTGCTCTCACACTTGGAACGGCAATGGCGGCCATCCTGGCCAGGATGATTCGTAGCAGCGTCCTGGAGATCCTTGGTGAGGACTATATGCGAACCGCTCAGGCTAAAGGATTGTCTGCCACGCGCGCCGTCATGCTCCACGCCCTCCCCAATTCCCTTTTGCCTATCTTGACACTCCTCGGTCTTCAGCTAGGAGGCTTGCTGGGAGGAGCCGTCATTACTGAAACCGTCTTTGCCTGGCCGGGGTTAGGACTGCTGATGATTGAGGCTATCCAACAGCGCGACTATCCAGTGGTACAAGCGGCCGTACTGTGTATCAGCGTGACGTATATCGTGGTCAATCTACTTACGGATCTGTTGTACGCCTGGCTAGACCCCCGCATCCAATTCAAAACAGACTAATCATGCGTCTTTGGCTCCCTTTATCCATCATCGGCCTGTGGGCTTTAATGGCCATCCTTAGCCCCATCCTTCCGTTAACACCCGATGCCATTGATCTCACCAATATTCTTTCCCGTCCGAACCTTGAGCACTGGTTGGGATTTGACGAATTAGGCCGGCCGGTTGCCGACCGCTTGATCAGCGGGGCCCGAACGTCATTTTTTGTGGCGCTGTTTGTGGTTCTCCTTGGAGTCAGTCTGGGAGGAATCCTCGGCGTATCCAGTGCGTATCTCAGTGGTTGGGTTGATGTGGTGTTCGTGCGAGTCGTGGACATTATGCTCGCATTTCCCGGATTACTTCTCGCCATCGCCCTTGCCGGAGCATTAGGACCGGGAATCGGGAATGTCATTCTGGCCTTGGGAATTGTGGGATGGGTGGGATATGCCCGGCTGGCAAGAGGACAGGTGCTGGCCCTCAAACAAGCTGATCACGTGGTTGCCGCACAAGCTATTGGCGCACCACCCTGGCGGATTATTCTCCGGCACCTTCTACCATTGATTACAGCCCCGCTCATTGTGGAAGCCAGCTTTGGTGTCGCCAGCGCCATCATTGCCGAAGCGGGCCTCTCCTTTCTGGGGCTAGGAGTTCAACCTCCTACCGCTTCATGGGGAAGCATGATCCGCGACGGGACCCGCTATATGTTGGTGGCTCCCCACCTGGTCGTCTTTCCCGGCTTGACCCTCATGGCCGTCGTCCTCGCGGCAAATATGTTGGGAGATTGGTTAAGAGATCGGATGGATGTGAAAAATCAGAACTCTAGAAGAGTTTTCTAATGCATAACGACAAACGGTCAAAAAGTAAGGTGGCTGCGGGTTCACTATCCACAGCCACCTTCTTACGTCAGATTTAAGAATGAACAAACGACCCTAGACCGTTCAGGGTGTTTCCTTTTTTTCTGAATTGAGAGGAAAGGAGATAATAATTCCCCCCATCACATCACCCAGTTTGCGATCTCGCTTGGAACTCAGCAAATGTCCATTATGGCAGTCCACACACGCCTTGGAGACCGCCCGGTCGGCATAAATGGCTTTAAAAAACCGTTGATCTCCTCTTGTGATAACTCCACTATAGACCTGATCAGGGTTCTCTTCCACGGCTTTTAATCCGGCTTCTTCAAATTCAGTGCTCGGCCCATTCTCCTCGTAAATGGGCCACAGACTTGCCAGACGATACCGCAGGCCAGACCCACCCATCTCAACCAGACGCCCTCCCATCAGAAGCATTTGAGCTGGAAGAGGAAGAGCCTTCCGTTGCTTCCAGGCTTCTGCGGCGATCACGATCCGATTCTCTTGCATGCGCTCCACCACATGAGTGGTATAGAGTGCCCGGTCCGCGGCAATGACTGCATGGATATAACCAGCCACCACCTCTGGCGAGAAACCGACTTCGGCACCTGGTGGCATCTTCACTTCAGTTTCCTGCTCGACGGCTCCTTTCGCAATCTCCCAGTTGCCCGTCACAACCATTGAGCCAACCAGTATTCCTAAAAATAACGTCCGTACAAACATGGCCGCCCTCCTTTCGTCTCCTCACCATCAAGTAAAAGAATCGTGATCATGTTTTGATTTTTCCCGTGCGTTCTTTAGGAGACTCATCATAATCTGTTGACTCACTCCAATATATTCTTCTCCTCCCTGAAGTTGCAACATGGGCGCAACACGCAATTTCTCTAAGGAATTTGTCGTCTAATGGAAGGAACAATTTCAAGCCCTTCTTCCAACAACTCCAATCCAAAGCGAGGATTCTCCTCGATTTCATGCGCACTGCGTCGACCTTCTGGAGCTACATACTCAAAATATGCCCTAGTCCTGCCCTGAGCGGTTACCGTGACTTTTTGTTCCACAAACTCCTTCATCCCGGCATGCCAGGCAGTCAACATATATTCTCCAGGAGGAATATCGGTGATTTCAAATTTTCCATCTTCACGGGTAATGGCATAATAAGGATTCTCGACAACTAACCCCCAGGAAAACATGTAGGGATGAAATCCGCATTGCATGACAAACACATTCCGTCCTTTTCGCAAATGAATTTTTTCCACCATCGGTTCACCGGCAAGATGTTTCTTGCCGAATATTCCTAACACCTTATGGTACGGATTCATGGGCAAAGGACGATTAAACAACACCCTGGCTCCTCGTTCTCTGGCCGTTTCATATCCCTGGATATCATGCTCTACCGGATCCATGTTGACCACGGTAATTTCATCCTGGTCGCGCAACACATTCACAAACGGAATAAAGTCACAGTCAATTGACTCGATCCTGACCTTGGGGATGTCAAAAGGTTTCCCTTTATCAATTTCTTTGAGAAAGACCACCACATCCTTCAAACTTTTGTCGGGCCCAATGATAAAATCCTCCACAAGTCGCCAACCGGTTCCGGTGGAGATTTGCCCACAAAACACCGGATCTGGAATCGTCACCAGATTAAAAGCCATGGGTCTGGGCTTTTCTCCTTTAATGGTCACTTTGCCTTGAATGGATCCCCCATTTGTCACGTTGATTTCATCGTAGGACCAAGCCGTTTGCGCGAAAAGAGCAACAAGCCCAACCACTACCATCCCTTTCCATACCATTCGGCCCCTCATGATTCCCTCCTCACCATATATTGATAACCATGCTTAGTGTCATTCTATAGAAATCGGCCCGTAAAAAAAAAGCGGGGAAGCCGAAGAGAGGCTTCCCCGCTTGCGCTGACCCTCGGAATGAGGGAAGAGCTTATTTCGCTACGGTAGGAATAATCCGCGGTTCGCTGTTGAACTCATCCAAAGCAGCCTGCTTGGTTGATGCGGCACCCCCACTCAACGGCAGAATGCGTTGATCCGTCGTCGGGAGCACTCGCAGATAGCCCCATTGCCCGGATTGAGAATACGGCAACCGTCCGTTGCCATAGGTGTAATCTCCAGGGAGAGACCACTTTCCTCCGGCACCAGGCAGGAACACATCCAATCCCTCGGAAGCTGCGAACTCCACGGTGCTGATGATATCCGCACCAGGCAGGAACGGCTCAATCGGCCATTCATGCTTTTCAACGGTGAACATCCCATTTTGTTCGCTGCTGGCCCCAAACACATGGACCCGCACCGGATCACCCGCATGGGCTTCAATCACAGGCGTCACCGGATCCTTGGGATTATCCACTTCACAAGGTTGGAACATCCGGCCTAACGTACAGCCGACTTCTTCCCGGTAGGGATAGGGTTCCGCACGATAATTGATCGCCGTCAACCCTGCCACGTTTTGTACATAGGGCATAAAAGCGGTTCCGATGATGTTATCCTCATCCTGAAAGAATAAGGCCACATCACGGTAATTCGCCCGACTTTCATTTCCTTGAATGGTCTGATCGACGATCACATCCGCCGTCCAGCTATTCTTCAAAGACACATCTTCGCCCGTCTTTGGATCACGATAGGTTGATCCCTTGGGTCCGATAATGATCCCCGCAAACAGCCCGTTTCTGGGGTTCATGGCCACATTCCCCCAATCCCACACCAACATTTGCCCTTCCCCATTAAACGGATCGGCATAGAAGGTGTAGACACGGGATTCGCCGGGGGCCACGGTTTGCTCCCCGGAGTTATTCCCCAAATTGACACCTTGGGAATCATTGGGGTCAAACGCCATCCCGAAGGCTGAGAATGAAGCCCGCCCTTCTTTCATTTTATTGGTGAGCTTCACTTTCAAACAATCACCAACATTGACCCGGATCGTCAGCGGCATCGCCTGAACATCGCCAGACACCTTTGCCACTTCATCCTCCAGGACAAAGATCTTGGCGTTGGGATTCCGGAGCTCAATCTTGCGCTCGAAGTCCACTTCAATGGCTTCCGGCGCATTGGGATTCAGATTCATCCCCGGATAATCAATCGCCACGACGTTGAAATTCTTCACCGGCGCATCACCAGGACACACGGGAAGTTTTTCCGGCACACCTTCTTTCCCATACGCCTTATTGGGCAATGGTTGAAGGTCTGACGTTGGCTTATCCAAGACCCGGATGATGCTCCAGGATCCTTCAGAGAATTTAGAACTTCGTCCATTGAAGAGCAGATAGTCACCCGGCTGGTGTCGCGGACCACCGGCTTCGGCGACCACTAAGTCATACCGCTCCGCAATCCCCACGTGGAGAGAATGCTTGCGATTGGCCTCCTGAGCATACCGCTCTGACCAGAAGGTATGACCAGAAATCGTAAACACGTTGCTCTCATTCATCGTCACATCCAACAACCGGAAGACCATCGCGTCGCCCAGGTAAGCGCGAATCATGGGAGTACTGGGGTCCCCATGGACCGCACTGCTGAAGAGTTTCGATGTATCAGGATTGTTGGCCAGGCGTTGCGCGAACGGCTCCGCCCGGAAATTCAACGCCCCACCCGTCGTATGGGTTCCCCCATTCAGGAACGGCATAGGAGTCATTTTAATTTTATCATTTGGCGGCATAATGAACGACACAGTTCTTCCCGCCTCCAACGCAACATCCACGGGTTGCCCCGGCGGATTACCCGCCGTCACGATATTCACCGTATGCGGCACAGTATCCTGAATGTGCACCATCAATTCCCGGAAGCTCCCTGCCACATCATGACCGACACGTTCAGTGGCATGAATATCGGCAATCGGGCCCGTCCGGATCGGTTTTCCCGTCTTCGGATCATGCCACGTAGAGCCAAACGGTTCGGTAATGATCGTGCCCACGGCGCCATGCGGCCAGGTGGTTCCACCAAACGCATGGTCATGCCAGAACACGCTTCCTACATCGGCATCCGCCCAGAACCGCTGCCGCACATACTCCACGGTCACGATGTCATCCACCGGATGAGCATTTCGCAGCGGTTGAGCCAACGTCAGCTTCCCTTTTTCAATTTTTACAATACGTTGAACTTCTTGACCTTTGACATTATCAGCCCCAATCAATACGGGAATACCGACATGATATTGCTCCGCATTGCTGACGCTAATGGTTTTGTCACCTTTTTTCGCGGCCTTGGTCACCTTGGCATTCATTGGAACCGGCAACCCCTTCTTCACATCTTTCTTGAATTGCGTGAAGGGCCGCATTGATTGCTCATAGGAAAAACCAGATATCACACCGTCAGACGCCTGATTATCGAATTGCAGGAAATGGAAGTGCGTGTTGATTTTTGAAGACTGGAAGTTGGTGATATCATCATCCAACCATTCGCTGGTCAGCGTCCAATCCACGCAATCATACACATTTGTCCGCACCACCAAGGGGAATTTTTTAGAATTGTCGGCACGAACCGCCTCTTCCTCTTCATGCACGACATACAGCAACCCATTGGGATCTACGATCGCCGCCTCTTTCCCTTCGGCGGCCGAAAGCTCGATGGGTAACTTAATGAAATGCACGTTGTAATTTTGCGATCCGGCCCGGTCCGGGCATAAGCTCCATTGACCATTTTCACCAGGCTTTGCCGGTTCAACCGATCGGCTTCCGTCAGGATTTAACCGGATCATTTCCAGCCAGGGAGCCGGATTATGATCGTTTGAGAACGGATTCCGTTTTCCAAAATGCGGCGTCAACCACGGCCACGCCACTTTCCCGGTTGACGGCTCGAACCAGATAGCCCGCCGTTCACCAGGTTTATACCCTTGCCACTCCGGTCGATACTTGGGATTTTCCCCCAAGGTGGCTTCCTTTTCACTCATCGCTTTATTGCCTTGCCAGATCCAATCAAGCACCGTGGCATCATAGGCCATCAACTGCCCTTTTTCGTCATCCGTATGACCGGGTTTACCTGCATTGCTGAGCTGCATCTCGACCCAATCCTTCAAGGTGACGACGGCGGGTTCGACCTTCCAATCACTCTTACCCTTGTCAACAATTTTAAATTTCTTTCCAAACCAGTTGACCGTCGTCCCGACCAGGGCATCCGATGTCACAGGTTTGTGAATACGCCCGATACGGTCCGGCAATTCGCGCAAGGGCAACATGACGTCATTCTGAACTCCAGGCACCTGCAAGGTGTTGTACACCCGCCAGTACCCCCACATGCCGGCTACGTAGTGATGGGCCACATGACAATGAAACAAAAAATCACCCGCCAGCCACTGGCAAAGCCCGGAACCGCACTCAGTTTCCAAATCCAAGGCTTCGGCTGGACCAATCACTTCCACGTCAACCCGGTCGGACTTCGTCATGATCACGGGGTATTTCACCGGCCCATTTTGCCCGGTACTCCACACCGGCATTTGGGTGGCTCGTGGGCTCCGTTGCCAGCGAATGGACCCGCCATGCGGATGGTGGGAATGGAAGACTTCAGACCCGCCATGGACGACACGGAATTTGGCCGGGTCACCTAAATAGCTTCGAGGAATCGTCGGAGCCGCATCGCCAAAGGTATACGAGCTGTAGGCCATGGACTCATCTTCAAATCCAAAATATTCATGCTGTACGTGCATATTATTAATGCCAAAGGGCTCACTCCGATAATTCAATGCCCTGGCACCTGGACGATACGCATCGCTCAGGGGATCCCGTTGAGGCAGGAAATCGCCATGTTTATTCACCGGGCGGAACGCTTCATCACCGACTTCATGATAGATCACCACAAATTCCCGGAAGTCCGGTCCGGTTCCATTGTCAATCATGACCTGCCAACCACTGGTGGCCTTCGTCGCCAGCCCGGTTCCCAATGGTTCGTAATATTCTGAATTCCGGGGCTCTACGACAAACACGCCGAACAACCCCATGACGGTCAGTTCACGATCATTGCTATAAGTATGAAATTGACGACCACCTTCCTGAGTATCCGGATGGATGTACCATTCCATCTCAACCATCCCGCCTTCAGCCGCAACAGTAGCCGGATTAGTCGTGAGAGCCGGTTGTCCTGTTTTGCTCATCACCATATCCGACCCATTGATGTGCAAGCTCACTTCTTCGCCGAATTCCAATTGATTTCGCAACGTGATCTTTACGCAATCGCCCTGGTTCCCGCGAATGACCAAGGGTTGGATCCATTGACCCTGGATCCCGTTTCGTACCGCACCCGGATCATGGCTCCCCTCTTTTTCACGGGCTGCGGCATTCTTGGCCTCCTCCTCACGAACCTTGTCGAGGTTTTCGGTCAGGACATACATGTACCCTGGATAGTAATCCAGCCATTGATTCAAGGTAATTTCTGCATTGATGGCCGAAACATCATACGAACGAACAGGAGCAGTTTTCGGACAGAGCCCCCCTTGCATCGACACCGGCTCTGCGCCTGAATTACTGGACAAAAGGCCCGTACCCTGGCCGGCCCCATACTGATGAATCATCGACATGGAATTAAACGCACCATCGTTTTGGCCGTTATGATCCATATCTTTCTGCATTTGCTGCATCAGCCGTTCATGTTGCTGTTCGACGAGCGCCGCCCGTTCGGCACGACCCTCCATCGCATCTTCAACAATGGTCTGGCCTTTGAGCTGTTCAGCCCAGGCAGGGGAATCTTGGTGGGTCATTCCCGCCTGATGAACATGTGTAGAAGACGTATTCTCCGCACCCACAAATGATGGGGTAGCCCACAAGGCCGCCCCTCCCATCAGCGCCAAAAACACAGAAGCAGTAAGAAATCTACTTTTGCCGTAATGCATTCTCCGGCCTCCTTGCTTATATAGTGAATAAAAAACCTGACTATTTATACGCAACCACCGAATTCATATCTGTATGACTCAATATTTCCATTTCTCTCTCTACCTGACCTCATTTTAAGTGCCGACACCGGGAATCCTCTTTAAGAGGTCGGGCATTCCGGAGGCCGGTCCATCACACCCAACCCGACGTCGGCAATTAACCAATACGAGCAACAACGGTGCCAATTAAAACCTATCTATGCGACAAACCTCTTGAAGCAGTACTGGCGAGGGTTATAAAAATATAATAAAAAAAATAGGAAAATACGATTCTTAGAAAATCCAAAGCCTTGGACACATTTGGAGGTAAGTTGAAAATTTCAAAAATAAATCAGATATTTCGATGTCCAATAAATTGGACAATGAAAATCGAAAAATGGGGAATTTAGGGGCAGAAACCTGGCAGGTTAAGTTAAGAGATATGGTAGTCCCGTAATTTATTGTAGAGGCTGGAGCGACTGATGCTTAAGAAGCGAGCTGCGCGGGTTTTATCTCCCTTGGCATCCCGAAGGGCTTGCAGAATACGAGACCGTTCAGCTTCCTGCCGAGCGATTTTCCCGATAGTACCCAAATCGCCTGAAGAATGTTTCACCTGATAATCGGCAAACAGGTCATTGACCTCGATCGTATGATGCGGGCAGGTGACCACCACCCGTTCAATGACATTTTCTAATTCCCGGACGTTCCCCGGCCAGGGGTGCTCGACAAGAGCCTGTTGGGCATCAAGGCTCAAATCCATCGAAGCCCGCCCATGCGTTCGAGCCGATTGAGCCAGGAAATGCTTCACCAACAGTGGGACATCTTCCCTCCGATCTCTCAAGGGCGGCACAGTTAACGGGAGGACGGCGAGCCGATAATATAAGTCCGCACGGAATAACTTGGTTTGCACAAG
>JAOUGQ010000352.1 GCA_029865515.1 Nitrospirota bacterium | reverse complement strand
TACCAGGGCAAGTCACACAGACTTTGCGGTTGTCCGAGGGAAGGCTTACCGAATGGGTACATCCTGCTTCCTTAACAGCTTGACGAGAATGGCTTTTTCAATATGCAACCGGTTTTCAGCTTGATCAAACACGACACTGTGCGGTCCATCGATAACGTCCGCTGTCACCTCAATACCCCGTTGCGCCGGCAGACAGTGCATGAAGATGGCATCGGCTTTGGCCTGTTTCATCAACGCGTCCGTCACCCGAAAGGGCTCAAGAACCCGCAGGCGCTCCTCATGCTGCTCGGCCGGGATGTGGTAACTCATCCAGGTATCGGTATAGACAATGTCCGCATCGGCTACAGCGGCAGCCGCATCATTCACAAGCGTGATGCGCGTCCCATTCGCCTGGCCAAACGAGCGGGCTTGCTCCAGAACCTGCGCCACGGGCTCAAAGGCTTTACCCGATGGACACCCCACACTCACATGAACGCCCACTTGGGAACAGGCGTGCAGGAGCGAATGGGTCACATTATTGTTCCCGTCTCCGACATAGGCGAGTTTCAGCCCCTTGAGAGATCCCTTTTGTTCTTGAATCGTCAGGAGATCACCCAATGCCTGACAGGGATGCTCAAAATCCGTCAATCCATTAATGACCGGCACCGTGGCATAGCGACCGATTTCTTCCATATCGGCTTTTCGAAAAAGCCGGGCCATGATGCCATGCACGTATCGGGATGCCGTGCGAGCGGTATCGGCAATCGATTCCTTGCCAGAACCCAGGGGAGACATTCCGAGATCATAGTAGATCCCATGCCCGCCCATTTGCAGCATGGCGGCCTCAAATGAGACCCGGGTTCTCAGCGAAGGCTTCTCAAAAATCATCAGCAGAACACAGCCATCCAGGGCCCGGCGATAGCGATCAGGATCCTGTTTGATGTGAACAGCCAGGCTGAGGATCTCCATCATATCTTCTGCGGACCAGTCTCGTAACGAAAGCAGATTCATCCGACTCCCCTCCTTCAGTCAGGATACACATGCGTCCCTGTCCGGCCTTCGAATCCATCCAGGGCTTTTTCCGTATGCGTGATGACAAACTCACGGCCACCATGTTCTAAAAAATAGATCCCCGCCTCGATCTTCGGACCCATGCTTCCCGGGGCAAAGTGGCCTTCAGCCAGATATCTCTTCGCCTCGGTGACCGTGATCGCTTCAAGATTGTGTTCGCGTAGTGAGCCGAAATGCAGTTTGGCGTATTCGACAGATGTCAGATCCAGAATGCGTTCCACCCCGCAGGCCACAGCCAACTGGCTTGAAGCCAAATCTTTATCCACCACCGCCTCCACTCCATTCAGCATTCCATCTTCTTCCGCATAGACGGGAATGCCCCCGCCACCCCCGGCAATCACAATAACCCCGTCGTCAAACAGCCGTTGAATGATCTCTCGCTCCACGATTCGGATAGGTTCGGGAGATGGCACCACCCGCCGGAATCCACGATGGGAATCTTCCACCAGAGAATAGCCCTGCTTCTTTAAGGCCATCGCTTCCTCCCTGGCATAGAATGGGCCCACAGGTTTCGAGGGACTCTTCATCCGTGGATCCTGTTTATCGACCAGGGTTTGACAGAGAATCGTCGCAACCGGACGTTCGATTCGTGCCCGCCGAAGCATGTTCTGCAAAGATTGCTGGAGAAGATAGCCGATTTCCCCCTGCGACTGAGCCACGCAGACATCGAGCGGAAGGTCATAGGCCTGATGACGAGCCGCTTCAACCCGGAGAAGAATATGTCCCACTTGTGGTCCATTGCCATGGGTCACGATCACCCGGCACCCTCGCTGAATAAGGGGCACCACCCCGGTCAGCGCGAGATTCAGATTAGCCGCTTGCTCTTCAATGGTTCCTCCTTGACCAGCCCTGACCAAGGCATTGCCGCCAAGAGCCACAAGAATTTTTTCAGACATGCTGCTTGGCCTTCACAATCACGTCCTGTAAGACATCGTGGAGGGTCAGCCGTCCAATTTCTTGAAATTCATAGCTCACCCGGCAGGTGGGTTGCCGAATCTGAATAAGACGTCGGAGATCCACCGGAGTCGCAATAATAACCAGGTCACAGTCTGTCCGTTGAATGGATTCCTCTAATTCGTGAATTTGTCGGGTTCCATAGCCCATGGCTGGCAGAAGGGTTCCGATATGAGGATACTGCGTGAACACCTGTCCGATACTGCCGACGGCATAGGAACGCGGATCGACGAGTTCCGCCGCATCGTACTGCTCCGCAGCGATCACACCCGCTCCGAACGGCATCCCCCCGTGCGTGAGGGTTGGACCATCCTCCACCACAAGGACACGAGCACCGTTGATCTTCTCCGGCTCCTCCACCTTCACCGGCATCGCAGAATCAATCACTCTGGCATCCGGATTCACGGCAAGGATGTTCGCTCGCACGGCTTCGACTTTTGCGGGCGGAGCGGTATCCAGTTTCGTCAGGACGAGCACATCCGCCCGTAACAGGTTCACTTCCCCCGGAAAGAAACTGCGTTCATCCCCTGCTCGATGAGGATCAATCAGCACAATTTCCAGGTCAGGCTGAAAAAACGGCAGGTCATTATTCCCGCCATCCCAGACAATCACATCGGCTTCCTGTTCCGCCCGGCTCAGAATCTGCTGATAGTCCACGCCCGCATAGACCAGATGGCCTTGTTGAATATGGGGCTCGTATTCCTCCCGTTCCTCGATCGTACAATTTGCGGAGCGAATATCCTCAAGAGAGGCAAAACGTTGCACCGCCTGCCTGGCCAGATCCCCATACGGCATGGGATGACGCACGACGGCTACCCGAAGCCCCTCCGCCCTGAGCAGACTAGTCAGCTTGCGGGCAACGGGACTTTTCCCTGCTCCTGTTCTCACCGCGCAAACCGATACAACCGGCTTCTGAGAGGGAAGCATAGTCGCCTGCGCCCCCAACAGACGGAAATCAGCTCCGCAAGCGATCACACGGGAAGCCTTATGCATCACGTCTGAATGCGAGATATCGCTATAACTAAAGACCACCTGATCGATGGACTCGTGTTGCATGAGGGCTTCCAGTTCCTCTTCCGGCCGGATGGGAATGCCTTGGGGATAGAGTGCTCCGGTAAAGACAGAAGGATAACATCGCCCTGCGATATTCGGTATTTGGGCGGCAGTAAAGGCGATCACTTCGGAAGAAGGATCGTCACGAAATACCACATTGAAATTATGAAAGTCCCGCCCGGCTGCTCCCATGATGAGGATTCTTGTCCGACGCATGATTGCCCCCATTCTTGAGTCTGATTTTCCCCTGGTGAA
>JAOUGQ010000073.1 GCA_029865515.1 Nitrospirota bacterium | reverse complement strand
CCTTGATGGTGAGTGCCCTGGCCGGGTTAAGCTTGATCGAAGCCGACTGGCTTCAATGGTTTTTTTTCGTGCTCTTCGGCGTCATCTCCCTCTTTGCCCTGAGGAAACCCCTTCAAGGAACCGGCTTCCTCAGCGGAAAGGATGAAGTCCCCGTGGATTCCATGGTTGGAGAGTTTGCCACTGTCCTGGAAAATCTGGAAGGCCAACGTATCGGAAGAGTTGAACTCCATGGATCAACCTGGACCGCCCGTAATGTCGGCACATCCACTCTCGAAAAAGGAACGCAGGCCAAAGTGATTCGAGTTGAAGGATTGACGCTCTGGATCCAGCCGGAACCGATCGCACAGGAGGAATCTCATGTCGGGTGAATTGCTGGTCACGCTGGTTTTAGCCTTACTCGCGTTTATTATTCTGTCAAAAACCGCCGTCGTGGTTCCTCAACAAAGCGCTTATGTCGTTGAACGGTTGGGAAAATATTCATCAACCTTAAACGCCGGGCTTCACATCCTTATTCCGTTTCTGGATGTCATTCGCTACAAGCATACGTTAAAAGAAATGGCCCTGGACGTGCCTGAGCAAATTTGCATCACTAAGGATAACGTGCAAGTCGGCGTGGACGGAGTCTTGTATATCAAAGTTCTGGATGCCGAACGTGCCTCCTATGGGATTACCGATTACCGGTTCGCCATTTCTCAACTTGCCCAAACCACCCTTCGGTCTGAAATCGGGAAAATTGATCTGGATAAAACCTTCGAAGAACGGACCACGATCAATATCTCCGTCGTGAACGAATTAGATAAAGCCTCGGCGCCCTGGGGTGCTAAAGTCCTTCGGTATGAAATTCGTAATATCAACCCGCCTCAAGACGTGCTCAGCGCCATGGAAAAACAAATGCGGGCCGAACGGGAAAAACGCGCGGTGGTTCTGGCTTCGGAAGGTCAGCGGGATGCGGCCATTAACGAAGCCGAGGGGGACAAACAGCAAGTCATTAAAGCCTCTGAAGCCAAGCGGCAGCAACAGATCAACGAAGCGGAAGGGCAGGCTTCAGCTATTCTTGCGATTGCCACAGCCACGTCCGAGGGTATCCGGAAAGTGGCCGAAGCGATTCAAAACCCCGGCGGATTTGAGGCCGTCCAACTTCGGGTGGCGGAACAATATATCGGGGAGTTTGGTGAATTGGCGAAAGCGAGCAACACCCTCGTACTGCCGGCCTCCGTATCCGATGTGGGATCAATGATTGCGCTAGCCATGAATGTGATCAATCAAAAACCAGGGGCTACCCCCAAGCTTTCCTAATCCCTACCGACATCAGTGGCCGGTCACAAATCAGTTAGGGCTATCATAAATAAAAGTCTGATTTCCACCGGCCAGGCACAGTCTGTTGAATTCTGAATCATCAATAACCGGTCTCGCTGAGCCCTGTCTGCTCTACCTGGACACAGACCCTTCGCCGTTGACTCAGGATGACAGGCTGATGAGGGTCTAACCGGCTCGTCACCTGTTGGTCCAATGTCTATAATTTTAGAATCGCCGTTTTTACCGCCATTGTTCTCATCACGCCGAATGACTTACCATTGGCGGTTCAGGAAATTCTCTTCTAGCTCAAAACACGATGATCTCCAAAGCCATGTGACCGCCTCCTAGTTGACTGCACATCACGCTTACGCCATGATTCTTCGACAGCCTGGGGACCATGCCCCATTTTTCAACCCCGGACGCAGTAAGGAGTACAGGCATGAAGAAGTTCCATCTGCTTAGTCTTGTGTTTCTGATCGTGTTGCCGGCGCTCGCCTATGGAAGTTCTTATGCTCCCATTGCTGATTTTTCCGCGGTCAGCAAGAATCCACAATGTCGGCTCACCACCATGCACGAATCCTTTCTCAACAACTGGACCCCTCCGGCACAATATTTCATGGTCCCTCCCTATCCAAACGCCGTCCTGGCCAGTGCCATGCCCAGCGGGAATGCGCAGATTCATGGGCAGGCTTATCAGACGCTTCCTTCAGCTGTGCTCCTCAGCGCTGATCCGCCTGAAAAAATTCTGGAGTTTTACAAGAGCCGTTTAGGCGCAGGATGGTATCAAGCTGAAGACCTCGACATGATCTATCTCTATCGCCTGCCACGGCCTGTGGCATCTGGGACAGCACTCACCCAACAACTTATGAGCAGGCCAGGGTCAATTCCCAATATTGCCATAGATACGGAATTGAGCCCTTGCGACCAAATTATTGGACCAGGAGCACGGACTCGCATAACCGTGGTCTCCCCGCCCCGGTAACCGACTTCAGGTTCAGATTCCTGTCTGCTTGGTCTTCCTTCTACTCCATCCTGAATTCCCTGAATGCCAGCGGGATCCCGTAAATGGGATCCGTCCGATGACGCACCACAGTCACCCGATGACCGCCTCCACCGAGGATAACTTGTTCACCGACCTTTGGATTTTTCCCCTGCTCGATCAGTTGTCCGGCCACCTTGAGCACGGTTTCTTCCAACTCTCGACCCGATAAGCCAATGGGGTGAAAGGTCTCGACTTCATCCAACCCGAATTTTGTCAGCCCCCTCGTGTGGAACCACATTCGAACTCTCTGCAGATCTTCACGTTGCTCCACCTGAATATGATCCGCAAGGTGAAATTCCACTAAATCCCGATCACTCCAGTCAGAAGGATTATGATAGGTGCCGGTGGCCACATCATACGCCGTCCCGTCAGTGAGGAGGGTGAGTCCCCTCGCCATTCTTGCCACATGGAGCACAGCATCCCGCCGATCTGTTGGCACGTTGGTCTGAGGAAACAGGAGCGCCAATCGGGGGTGGTCCCACTGTAAACGGCCTTGCCACTGTTCAACAATTTCAGTTGAAGGTGCGACAGTCACTTGGGTAATCCAATTGGTGTGCGCCGCCTCAAAATGATGATGTCCGGTCAGTGAGAGAAAACGAATGCCCAGCGGCCCTCCATAGGCCTGATCGAACCAGGCAGCGACATAGCCTGGCGGGGGCGGCTCCCCATGCGTCCATCCAACCAGAAAGGCCGGGACGGCTTGAGAGGCCGATTTCTTTTTTTTAATTTTTTTCATTGGTTTGACAGAAAATGCATCTGGCAGGAATTCAGATTATCGTGAACAGGAATCATGGGAGAAGAGGGAAAAGGGAGCCTTGCCGACCGATGCTCCCCCCTCATCGCTTCGCTTCTTCGGGTGGCCAATCCAATTCTTCCTGCCGCCCACAGAAAAAACACGAGATCCGGTAGCGTGCCCGCCGACGTGGATTGGGCAGAGAATGAAAATCCACCGGCGCCTGATCATACGGGCAGACCGGTTCCAAATGCAGGAGGTGCTCCTCGGTAATTTCCATCAAGGACCCTTCGTCCCACGGCGGATCCATTTGCCTCTCTCCCGTAATCGTGTCGTGCCAGCCACATTGTTCGCACCTCAATCCAAACGATTTCACCCGATCGGGTGGCCGGGAAAGCTCTTCCACTGCCACGGCACCCGAACAGCCGGATGCGGGACACGCAACCGGTCGTTTGTGCAAAGCTTGAATAAATGCCTCAGGCGCCTTAACCCTTTTCATGATATCTCTCCTTTCTCACGTACGCGACGTCTTCGTTTCCGTCCGCAACAAACCAGCTGCATCCTGATTGACCAACCACACCATGTGGCCCGCTGTCGGGTTGATCACTTGGGCAGGATAGCGAGCATACTCCGAAGACCCTTCTAACACCGCCTGAAGAGCCGTCGCCTTATCCGGTCCACTCACGAGAAAGACCACATGTTTCGCCGCATTGAGAACCGGTGGAGTCAAGGTCACTCGATACGTTTGCAATTTCTCGACCCATGGAGCCGCTACTAGTTTGTTCGACTCCTCAACCGCAGAGGTGCCAGGAAATAAAGACGCCGTATGGCCATCCGGGCCCATGCCAAGTAAGATCAGATCAAATTTTGGAATTTCTCCCGGTGACAACCGGAATTGTTTCCGCAAGACGGCTTCATACCGCGCAGCGGCTTCCCCGGCCGGCAATTCTCCTTCAATCCGGAACACGTGTTCTGAGGGAACCGGCACATGAGACAATAACGCCTCTTCGGCCATTCGGAAATTGCTCTCTTGATGATCAGGGGGAACCGTGCGTTCATCGCCCCAAAAGACTCGAAGATGTTCCCAGGAGAGTTGAGACCGGTAGGGTTCACCAGTCAATAACCGGTACAAGCCACGAGGTGTGGACCCGCCCGCCAAGGCCACGCAACACTCCCGACCCTCTTTCCGGCAGCCCGTCACCACCCGCACCACTTCCCTGGCTGCGGCCACAAACAGCTCTTCGATTGTTGAAGTGATGATGATCGTTCGCGACAATCCAGACTCCTACACCCGAAGGGCGAGCGGATAGACTGAACGATGAGATAATCTCAGGAAATGAAAATTCAGAAAGGTGTCTCCTTAAACCGGGCACATCGAAAAAGCATGAAATTCCTCAGCAGTCGGTGTAATCATAATCATCGAGTTTACCTTCTTTATCAAAATCTAAAACAATCTGGCACTTATTCGGGGAGAAATTAAAGAACGGAAACCGCGTTTCGCCACCGGCAATCCGCGAATACACCCAACTTTCTCCTCCAAAGAACCGCGACGACTTCGCGCTCGGCTTTCCCCAGTTTTCTTCAAACCAGGCCTTGTCTTTTCCTTCGAATTTGGCCGGGTCCAGTGAGGCGTCTAAATACGGATTCCCTCCGCAGCCGGCACACAGAAACCCAAGCAGCCCGATCAATAGATATTTTTGAATCACACCCTTCTCCTTCCTCAGAAAGTCAGAAAGCAGGAACCCCCTTTATGCTCTTTGAAAATTCTAGCCCTGGATCTCCTACCAGTCAAACTTATTCATCCCCCAAAGAGGAATGCCGCCTTCTTTTCCCACTTCCAACCTGCGGGTTTTCATTAGATCTTCCACTCATCGTTTGGAAGTATTTGTACAAGACAAAGGCGTGGTTTACAATTGGCCACGAGACAAAGAAGGCCACATCGTCAACATACAACAAAGGGGATTTGATATGAAGCTCTATCTCGATACGGGAAATGTCAAAGAGATTCGTGAAGCGGCCAGTTATGGCCTCGTGGATGGGGTCACGACGAACCCTTCTCTTGTGTCCAAGGAGGGTCGTGATTTCAAAGATCTGCTCCTGGAAATTTGTGACATTGTGGATGGACCCATCAGCGCGGAAGTAGTCAGTGTCGAAGCCGCCGCCATGGTGAAAGAAGGAAGAGAATTAGCCAAACTTCATAAGAATATCGTGGTCAAATGTCCCCTCATCCCGGAAGGGCTGAAGGCCACGAAGCAATTAGCCAGCGAAGGGATTCATGTCAACGTGACCTTGTGTTTCTCTCCGACTCAAGCCTTGCTGGCCGCTAAGGCAGGGGCTTGGTGCGTCTCGCCCTTCATTGGTCGTCTGGACGATGTCAGTTCAAACGGCATGGAGCTTATTCGACAAATCCTGACGATTTATGAAAATTACGGATTTTCCACCCAAGTCCTCGTTGCCAGCGTGCGCCATCCCCAACATGTCGTCGAAGCGGCCCTCACCGGCGGCCATATCTGCACGATGCCCTTCGGAGTATTCCAGCAACTTGTCAAACATCCGTTAACTGACGTCGGGTTGAAAAAATTCCTGGCGGATTGGGAAGCCAGAACCTCCACCAAGCCTAAATGACCAGCCAGGGTTTGGGAGACTGGTGAACGCCTCACGACTGGTCGACAAGCTTGCGGGCCCTTTTGAAGACCTCGTGAAACATCGGGCGGGTGAGGGTTCCGGTAAAGGTATTTTGCTGACTCGGATGATAGGACCCTAATAACGTAACTCCCCAGGGCAAGTCATACTCTGCCTTGTGGCTGAATTTCGGGCGTGGGGACGGTAGTTGAAGCCCCATTGCCTGGCAGGTCCGCAGGTATTCATCAAAGGCGATTTTCCCCAATGCCACGATGACCATCATCCGTCGTAACAACCGGAGTTCCTCCAGCAAATAGGGACGGCACATCTCGAATTCCTCTTTTGTCGGTTTATTGGCCGGGGGAGCGCAGCGCACCGCCGCTGCGACATAACAATCCTTGAGACGAAGTCCGTCCTCTCGATGGATGGATGTGGATTGGTTTGCAAAACGAAAGGCATGCAAGGCCTCATACAGCCAGTCTCCACTTCGGTCCCCTGTAAAGACACGCCCCGTGCGATTCCCGCCATGGGCTGCCGGAGCCAATCCGATCACAAACAACCGGGCCTGAGCGTCGCCAAACCCCGGAACCGGACGACCCCAATACTCCCAATCCCGGAATCGTTTGACCTTTTCACGGGCAATCCTCTGGCGATAAGTCGTGAGTCGCGGGCACCGCGTGCAATCGGTGATCGTTTGTTGTAAAAGAGTGAGGGCACGCATGTGGGAAAATGCTACCATAGCCCCATCCACAGAGCCCAGAAAAGTTACCGGTCGGTTTCGATGAAAACCTCACCCATTCGCATTCACTATCCCGACACTCGAATCAAGAGCATTCTCAACAAGCTTATCACTGCCGCCATTCAGGCCGCCGATCCACAGAAAGCTTTGCGAGGAGCTCTGATCCGAAAGGGGAACCACCTCAAGGCAGGGGACCTATCCTACGACCTGTCACGATTTCGCCGAATCGTGTGCGTCGGAGCGGGAAAAGCCTCAGGACAGATGGCGATGGCTCTGGAACAAGTGCTTGGCGATTCCCTGGAAGACGGGATCGTTATTGTGAAAGATGGGTATGGGGTACCCTGCAAAAAGATTCGTATTCTTGAAGCCGCGCATCCGGTGCCCGATGGGCGAGGTGTAAAAGCCACCAAACAGATCTTGTCCCTGGTTCAATCACTCACTCAACACGACCTGGTGATTGTTCTGCTTTCCGGGGGCGCATCCAGCCTGCTCTGTGCTCCATCGGCCCGCCTCACGTTAATCGACAAACAACGCACCACCCGGTTACTCCTGCGATCAGGAGCCACAATTCATGACATGAACGTCGTCCGAAAGCATCTGTCCGCCATCAAAGGGGGACAACTAGCTCATGCCACTCCGGCAACTATCCTGACCCTCATCATTTCTGATGTCTTAGGAGATGACCTCGCCGCCATCGGGTCCGGCCCGACGGTCCCGGATTCCTCCACGTACCAGGATGCCATAGACATTCTCAAACACTATGAGATTTGGACAAAAGTGCCTGTTGCCGTTCAACGCCATTTCAAGAAGGGGCTCACAGGAAGAATTTCCGAAACGTTGAAACCAACCCGGCGACGAACTTTGCGCAATCGGCACATCGTGCTTGCCAACAATCACCATGCGATAGAAGGCGTTGCCATAGCAGCCAGACGATTAAAGTTTACGCCCTTCCTTCTTCCTATCCCCTTGCAAGGTGAAGCGAAGGAGATCGGCAGTATCCTGGGAGGTTTCGCCAGAGACCTCGTCGAATTCGGCAATCCGGTTCCTCCGCCAGCCTGCCTCATTGCAGGAGGCGAACCAACGGTGACGGTCAAAGGGAAAGGCAAAGGCGGGCGGGCACAGGAATGTGTCCTAGCGGCTGTTCAAGAACTGGCTGGACTCCGAAAGGTATTTGTGGCAGGGTTTGGAACCGATGGAACGGATGGGCCGACCGAGGTGGCTGGCGCCCTTGCCGATGGAAAAACCTCCGAACGGGCCTCCAGGAAAGAACTCGATCTTTCCCGATTTCTCGACAACCATGACAGTTACCATTTTTTTAAAAATGTCGGAGGCCATATCATCACCGGCCCCACCGGCACCAACGTCAACGATATTTATTTGATTGTAGTCCTGTGACAATGTCCTTTCGTTCTCAGACAGTTGGAAGGACTCCTTTATCAGCAACAGTAACGCCCTTCGAAACGCAGTAAGTCATAGTTAGGGAGGTAGAAGACGGTGAACGACGCACAACGCATGGTCCAGGAATTTCATGAACAATTCGACATTCACGTGTCCCCCACACCCTCGATTCCCGATGAACCGACCCAAACTCTTCGGAAACGTCTGATCCAGGAAGAATTCGAAGAACTCCAGGAGGCACTGCAAGAAAAGGACCTACCTTCGATCGCCAAGGAACTCGCCGATTTACTGTATGTCGTTTATGGCACGGCGGTCTCACTTGGCATTGACATGGAACCGGTCTTCCAGGAAGTGCACCGTTCCAACATGAGCAAAGTCGGCGGGTACAAACGGGAAGACGGCAAATGGGTGAAACCCCCAACTTATTCCCCGGCAAAAATTGAACCTCTTTTGATTAAACAAAATCCTTGAAAAAACTCAAGCGCCTCTGCTTCAACTTCAAGTTGCCTCTCTCACCAGTTACCGGATCGCATTGCGATGATCCATTCTCATCCACGGGCACATTAGGCCATTCCCTTCACATTCCCGAACGGATGGCTGTTTCCTTGAAAACCTCCAAAACTCTTCCCGAGCGCGCTGAGATAAACCTCCGCCTTATGGCTGATTGTTTCCAGGAGACGAGTCAACTTGCTTTGCACGATCCAATGCTTATCTGTTTTTTAGGTTGAAGTAGACTTTGACGTGGTTTCCTTAATGGCAGAAGGAAGGAGGGATGAATGATGCGAGCACGTTCTCAAAATATTCTTGCTGGGTTGGTCTTGGTCCTTCTGTTGTTGCCTGGATGCGGGTATAACGATCTTCAAGGTCTGGACGAAGAAACCAATGCCGCCTGGAGCGAGGTCTTAAACCAATATCAACGCCGGGCTGATTTAATTCCCAACCTGGTGGCAACAGTCAAAGGCTATGCGGCGCATGAACAAGAAACCTTAGAGGGAGTGACTCAGGCTCGCTCTCAAGTGGCCGGGCTTAAACTCACCCCTGAAGCCCTGAAAGATCCTTCTCTGTTTCAAAAGTTCCAGGAGGCTCAGCAAGGGCTGACCTCCGCACTCTCCCGACTCATGGTGGTAGTGGAAAAATATCCTGACCTGAAGGCCAACGAAAATTTTCGTGACCTGCAAAGTCAGTTGGAAGGGACGGAAAATAGAATTACAGTCGCCCGCAAACGCTATATCGATAAGGTTGTCGAATATAACAAGGGCGTGCGATTTTTCCCGACCAACCTCACCGCCAAGTATCTCTTAGGACTTGGGGTTAAACCGAATTTTACCGTGGCCGACGAAAAGGCGGTGTCCACACCTCCAGAGGTGAAGTTCTAACCTGTAAGTGAGAACTCACGACATGCAAGCCTTGAGATGGTGGCCGGGCGTGTGGCCTTACCGGCTCGGTTGGGTGGGGCTGCTGGGTATTCTTCTCCTGACGCCAGCCGCATGGGCATTGGAGATTCCTCCGCTCACCGGGAGAGTGGTTGATCTGGCCCATATTCTTTCCTCCACTACCATTGCCCAAATCAATTCCATCCTGGAGAAGCATGAAGCCACCACCTCTAATCAGGTCGCCATCCTCACCATTCCTTCCTTGGAAGAACATCCGTTAGAGGAGTTTTCCCATCAGGTGGCCTCAGCCTGGGGCCTTGGACAAAAGGGCACCGATAACGGCGTACTCCTTTTGGTAGCCATTCAAGAACGCAAGATCCGGATTGAAGTGGGTTACGGGTTGGAAGGCACCCTGACCGACGCCAAAAGCTCCCAAATTATCAGACATGAAATGGTCCCGAGGTTTCGACAGGAGAACTACTCGGACGGAATTGTCGCAGGTGTCCAGGCGATCTTAGGTACCATTGAAGGCACCTACACGAATTCCACCCCTTCCCCCCCAACCACGCATAACCAATTAGGGCTGTGGGAAATTTTTGGATTAGCCGTGTTTCTGGGAACGCTGATAGGGTTATTTTTAGGGTCACGGCGACGTCTCAATGGCAGCGTGATTGGTATGCTGCTTTCGTTTTTTGTCGCATTTCCTGCGGCCATCTGGTTAGGTATTCTCGCGGGAGCCGTGACCTCTCTCCTCGTCAGTTTGTTCAATAATGTCGGAGGTCCATCGACTCGAAGTCCATTTGGATATGACTCTAGCTTTGGATGGCCAAGACACTCCTGGCCACCAGGTGGAGCGGGAAGGTTCGGGGGCGGAGGCTTTAGTGGTGGATTTGGTGGAGGCGGCGGGAGTTTCGGAGGTGGGGGCGCTTCGGGAAACTGGTAAACCAGCATGACGTTTTCTGACAAAAACCGCGAGCGCATTCATCAGGCCGTAATGGAGGCCGAAGGTCGCACGCGTGGGGAAATCGTGCCCATGGTCATCGACCAATCGGCGCGATACCGGGAAACGCGGTATCGCGCAGGAATCGGGTTCGCTTTTTTTATTTTGACTCTATTGTTAACCATGGAGCTCCACTGGATGCCATGGGGATGGCACGCCTTCAACGCCGGCTGGCTTTTACTGGCCGTCGCGGCAGCCTATTGCCTGGGATATTGGCTCGGGACCCAGCCTGCCGTCATTCGACTGCTCACTTCCAAGGAACGTATGGGATACAAGGTCAAGCTCCGCGCCCATCAGGCTTTTTGGGAACACGGGCTTCATCGCACAGAACTCGGAACCGGGGTCCTGATTCTCATTTCGTTGCTTGAACACCGGATTGAGATCCTGACAGACCGCCCTATCCTGGATCGAGTTCCCCCGGAGACTTGGAACAACATGGTGGCACTGATTCAAGAAGGTTTCCAAAAAGGAAATCCCGTGGAATCTTTGTGCCAGGCTATTGCCCACTGCGGTAAGGTATTAGGCGAGTATTTTCCGCCAGGTCCCGATGGACCCAATCCCGACGAACTCCCGAATGAACTCATTCCGGATTAACGAATTTTTCGGGGACAGTGGGCAAGACGATTATCAATCAGACGAACATTTCCCAGCCTGATGGCTCCTAACAACACTACCGTTCCCTGCACCTGTGTCAGCGGTTCCAAGGTGTTCGCGTCACAAACTGCCAGGTACTCCACGTGCACATCGGAAGCCTTTCCTAACATCTTTTGCATTTTGCTTTGAATGGTCCGGACCCTGCATTCCCCGTTTTTAATGGCATCGACCCCTAGGCCTAACGCCCTCGATAAGAGCCCGGCTTGCGTTCGTTGATTAGCTGGAAGATACCGGTTGCGGGAACTGACCGCTAACCCATCGGATTCCCGTATCGTCGGACAGCGGATCATTCGCATATCCCAGTTGAAATCTCGAATGAGCTGGTTCACCACCAGGGATTGTTGATAATCCTTTTGCCCGAAATAGACTACGTGCGGACGGACCACAGTGAACAACTTTGTCACCACTGTCGTCACCCCTTGGAAATGAGTAGGCCGTGCCTCCCCCTCCCATCGTCGCGTGAGACGATTCACCATAACAGTCGTTTGAAAATCTGATGGATAGAACTCATCTGGTCGTGGGGCAAAGACCAGATCGACTCCCGCCTCCCGGCAGAGGCGTCGATCAGCGATGAAACTCCGGGGATATCGGCCCAAATCTTCGGCCGGACCAAACTGAAGCGGATTCACAAAAATACTCACGACCACTATTCCGCATTGTTTTCGCGCCCGGTGAATGAGCGAGAGGTGCCCGGCATGCAAGGCGCCCATCGTGGGCACAAACCCGACTTGGATGTCCAACGACTCCTGAGTTCTCCTCCAGATATGCAGACTTCGAACGGAATGGATGACACGCATGGATCAGGCAGGAGGCCGCGAGCAGACCGGTCGGGATCCATACTTTGTCCCTGGGATCATATCCAGTTTTCTGACCTGGCCGGTTTCTGTGAGAGAGTCCAATAACTCTTTCACCGAACGGTGAAAGACCGGATGATTCCAATCAGGATCGACTTCCACAAGCGGTTCCAGCACAAACCGACGAAGATGGAGACGAGGATGAGGTACCGTCAATCCTGCCTCATGGATGACCTGCTGGCCCACGAAGAGGATGTCGAAATCGATGGTGCGCGGGCCCGAACGATGCTCCTCATCCCGACCCAAGGCTCTTTCGGTTTCATGAAGAATGTCGAGGAGCCGGATGGGACTAAGCGAAGTTTCGATGCGGACCACGCCATTGTAGAACCAGGTGGGACCTAACGTATGCTCCGGGTCTACCGGCTCCGACTCATAGTAAGAAGAGACTCCGGTCACACGGGAAAGAGGAAGCAGGTTCATGAGTGCCACGGCACGATCACAAAACTCCTGCCGATCGCCGACATTGGAGCCAAATCCGATCAAGACGATTTCTTGACTCATTTCTCTCTTTCTATCCTCACCCCGGCCCACTCGCTAAGGAAGAAGCATTCTTCAGCCAACTGGAATGAAACGAGTCCCTATACGCGGAGGTAATTCGTCTGAAACAATTTACCAGCCGATTTTTTTCAGCCGCTCCACCGCTTCGGCCAGACGTTCCTTGGTCGTCGTCACGGTCA
>JAOUGQ010000072.1 GCA_029865515.1 Nitrospirota bacterium | reverse complement strand
GCCTAGAATGAAATCGGTCGGCCATTTACAACCGGTAACTAAGCCATTAATGGATACAATGCAAATTTTTTTCAAGTACGGAAGTTTTTTGGCCCTTTTTTTTCTGCCGGCTTTGGCCATGGCGGCCGGTGGGGCTGAGACGCAGGCCATGTCGGTTGAATACCGCGATGTTCCAGGAATAGGCAGCCGTAATCTGGTGTGGATTGTCGCTCAGCAACATTTGCTGCTGGCTGGGTTCGTCTTGGGAGTTCCTATTTTTGCTTGGGTCTGCGAAATTGTTGGTTGGAAAACCAAAGAGCCTCGTTATGACAAATTAGCCAAGGAATTCACGAAGCTTCTGACGTCAGCATATGCCACTACCGCCCTTTTTGGAGGAATACTCCTGTTCCTCCTGGTTGGGTTGTATCCAAAATTGATGGCGTATCTGACGGATATGTTTTTCCCATCTTTTATGGTGTACTGCCTCCTCTTTTTGTTAGAGACAGCCACCCTCTACATGTATTGGTATGGGTGGGATGCGATGCAGGGGAATAAAAAGGCCTTTCATCTTTTCTTGGGCTTTCTTCTGAATTTATTTGCTCTTGGCATTATGATTGTTCCCAATTCATGGGCCACCTTTCAGGCGAGCCCTGTCGTAGTTGCCGATGGAACGGCTTGGGAGCGGGCGTGGGCAGCCATGCAAAACCCAACGTGGTGGCCGGTCAATATTCACCGGCTTATCGCCAATGTGGTGTTAGGTGGATTTATCGTCGGAGCCTATGCTGGTGTACGTTATTTGCTTGCTGTTTCTCGTGAAGAGCGGGAGCACTATGATTGGATGGGGTATGTCGGCAATTTTATTGGCGTGTTTGGTATGTTGCCGCTTCCTTTCGCCGGCTATTGGCTCATGCGGGAGGTCTACCAATACAACCAACAAATGGGGATCACCCTCATGGGTGGCTTTTTGGCATGGCTTTTTATCCTTCAGGCCATGTTGATCGGAGTGCTCTTCCTCGGAGCCAATTATTACTTTTGGATGGGAATTACCTACCGAATACCCGGGGCAGAAAGCCAATACAAAAAACCGGTCATGGCTATGCTAATCGTCTTATTATTGTGTTTGGGTGTATGGATGACCCCTCATTCATTGGTGGCGAGCTTGGAGGAGGCAAGAAAAATGGGTGGGACTCACCATCCATTACTTGGAGTGTTTGGGGTGATGTCAGCAAAAATGACGGTGTCGAATCTCATGATTCTGGTCACATTTATGAGTTTTATTATGTATTGGCGTGCTGGAAAACAGGAAACGGCTGGATGGGCCAAAGCCGCCAAAGCCATCATGGGTGCTTTGCTCGTCATCGCGGGTATCGCTGTGGTTGTTCTTGGAGTTTGGGGGTATTTTGTTCCAGCAATTATCCGAATAAATTATTTCTCTGTGGCGCAGGTGTTAATTGTCCTGTTCATCATGATTACCTTTACGCCTTTGACAGCGTTGTTAATGAAAAGCGCGAAAACCACAACGGAAATGGTGTGGGGAAAGATGCCCATCCGTGCAGGATATAGTTTGGTGTTGAATGCGGTCATGGTGATCTTGCTCATGTCGCTTATGGGATATGCGCGGTCCTCTTCAAGGGTACATTGGCACATTTACGGAGTTATGAGAGATACCTCGGATTATGCCTATTCTCCCGCCTTGGGTTATGCGGCGGCATTTATGTCCCTTAATACCTTTGTTTTTTGTCTGATCGTCGCGTTTATCTTTTGGGTTGCGACTTTGGGAGATAAAGCCAAAGCTCAGCCGCTAAAGGAAGCTACCGTTGGTATTCCAGGCCACTCAGCTCCAGCTATGGCTGGTGGTGCGCCGAGTCCAGATGAAAAATTGGAATAGGGATGGCAAGAAGAAAGAAAAGGAAATGGCACAGGTCATGGAAATTATGGGTGAGAAATCATGAGTGAAGTCGCGCTATTGCAAATAATAGGCATGTGTGTAATAGGAGTGGGGATCGTCATCCTCCTCTTCATTAAGGGGATGTTCCTCCGTGTGATTGGATTTGTGGCTATGGTGTTGGGAGCCTTTAGTCTAATTGCTTTGAGTGTCCCGCAAATGGCTTCGTTACCTCCAGCTGTGGAAACATTTGACCTCGCCAGCGTCAAAAGCCCAGATGATTTGGCCTCTATTGGGCAGAAGATTTTTTTTAGCAAGGGACAATGTGCTTTGTGTCACTCGATTGGACCAAGCGAATCGGCCCGTTGTCCTGATTTAAATGGAATTGGGGCAAAGCTAGCCCCTGAATTCATTTATGAGAGTTTAACTCAACCACAAGCTTATATTTATTTGGACTTCAGACATGATGGTGTTCCAAAGGAATACCCAGCACGAATGCCTCATATCGATAAGGATCCCATTGGATTAAGCAAGCAGGAAATTTATTCGGTCATCGCGTTTCTTCAAAAAATGAGCGGTGAGCCTATCAGTGTCAAGGTGGAAGACATTATGGGACCGGCTCAAGAGCAAGAGAAGGCTGCGTCACTAAAAGTCGCGTCCCTCTCTTCAATCCCTTCATTTGAAAAAATTGAAAAAACGAGTTCTGTGGATCGATAGTGGGAATGTCCGGAATGAGGAGAACATCATGAAAGGCCCTATCATTAGTGGAGCAATCATTCTCGCCGGAGTGTTTATCTTTTTGAAATTCCTTCTTCCGTTATTTACTGCGCCTCTTCCGGCCAGTTTAATTTATTTGTATTTGGCGCTCGCTCTGAGTGGGATTATGATTTTTGGAACCATGAGCGCTCCCTCCCTGGAAGCCTTGATGGGGCCAATATTCAGATTTTTGTCCGGTCAGGGCCAATCTGGGATGGGGCAGGTGGCCAGGGTGGCTGTGTTAGTGATGTTTCCACTATTAGTGGGATGGCAAACGTACACTCGGTTAGCCCCTAGCGATCTGCCGCCTGCAGAAAACAGGACTATTCATCCTGCCCCTCCAGGGGAGTTTGTGGGTTTATCAAACCCGTATCCCAAAACTCCGGAAAATATCATGATGGGAAAAGGGCTGTATGCTGCCTATTGCTCACCTTGCCATGGGGCAAACTTTGATGGAAAAGGGCCGGCAGCACCTGGTTTTAATCCTCCTCCAGCGAACTTCAGCGATCCTGGTACTATTGCTCAGTTACAAGAAGCCTATTTGTTCTGGCGAATCAAAAAAGGAGGAGTGGGTTTACCGGTGGAGGGGATGCCTTGGAAATCGGCTATGCCTCGTTGGGAAGTCGAATTGCCAGAGGAATTCATTTGGAAAATTATTATGGGTGAATATGACGGGGCACACCAATCCCCACGGACATGGGAAGAAGAAGAGTAGACTACAGGCAATCAGGTTATGAAAAAGTTGAATGAGTGGAGAATATGACATGTTGAACGGACAGAGAATCCTACGGACAATATCAATTATTGGCCTGTTCGGGGTCCTTGGATTTTCGCCAGGTTTTGCCAGCGAGCCACCTCCTCCAGGAGAGACGGGCAGTGTGTCCGTTCGAATGTATCAATTAGAAGGCAGCCTGCCGTCTGATGACCCGAATTCTTCACAATGGGATTCAGTGCCAGGGTCAGAATTTAAACTAGCCCCACAGGTGCATTGGCCTCCGCGAATTCAGGATGTGACCGTCAACTCGGTGAAGGTCAAAGGGGTTCATAATGGCCAAGAACTGGCCATCTTAGTGGAATATGAAGATCCCACGGAAGACGCTGCCGATGCGGCTGCCCTTGAATTTATGGTGGGTGATAAACCGGCACATTTTGCGCATGGTCAGGAAATGCTGCAAGTAGAAGGGGGCCCTGTAAATATTTGGTTTTGGAAAAAGGAAAATGGTAAAGCGGTCGACATGAGTGCCAAGGGGTTTAAAACTCTGCAAGCCCAACCCAAACAAGATGTGCAAGCAAAGGGCGCCTGGCAAAACGGAATATGGAAGGTGGTTTTTTCCCGTTCACTAAAGACTGATGATACCCAGGATGTTCAAATAGAGCCAGGAGAGTGGCGAAGTGTGGCGTTTGCCTTTTGGGATGGGGCGATTGTCGATGGTCTCGTGAAGGAAAAAGGTGGCCAGAAGGCCGTTTCCTCCTGGTGGTATATCCGGGCTGAACCCAGTCGGGATAATTCCATTTTTGGCTGGGTTATTTTGGGGTTAGCCCTTGCAGCAGCTTTTGAATTGGTGATCGTAAGGAAACTGAGAAAGGGGCAATCAGTATGAAACGGGTGGCTGGTGGTGGTCGAAACATGACAGTCATCGGGTTGGCCTTGATCGGACTAACTTTTGCTCTATTCTCAGGGTGTGCACTCTTTGAAGATGAAAAAACCGCTAAGGGACGAAAGCTCTATAACCATTATTGCAGCCATTGTCATGGGGAATCAGGACAACAAGGGGAAGGGTTTAATTGGGAGCGTATGCCGGACCCTCGCCCGAAGAATCTGGCCTCCAATGCGGAGATGTCTACCTTTAGTGACGAAGAAATTTTTCATACTGTCTATCGGGATATGATGGATACCTCTGATCAAAAAGTATTGGATGATGAAAATTATTTCGCTGTCCCGACAATGCCGACATTTAAGTACACGTTATCTGAAGAGGAAATTTGGGCCATTGTGGGATATGTTCGAACTCTACATGGGATGTCGCTGACCTATGATTTGGAGGGACGCCGAAAAGAATTAGAGGGGGCACTGCAGGCAGCACAGGCGGAAATGGAGCAAGCGCAGGCCGTATTTGATGCCGCCGAAGCTAAGGCAGCTGCTGCCCAAGCGGCTAAAGAGGAAAGCATGACAGAGGCGCAACTGGAAAACTATGAACCAGAAGAAGTGACTCTTCCCGAAGAAGAAGTTTTCACTGCTGCTGCTGAAAAATATGAAAAGGCCAAATCTGAATTTGAAAACTTTTCAAAGCGTCCCAAAAAGGCGCAAGTTTCCCGTCCTGATCTTTCCATTGCCGAAGAAGATCGCACCAAACAAGTTAAACTGGGGGAACAATTATATAGCGAAAAGTACGGGTGCAATGGGTGTCATAGTCTTAACGATGAAGGGGGCCTCGTGGGCCCGGCATTGGACCGAGCCGGGTTTCGCCTCAATCCCACATGGATTTATCGCTGGATTCTTTACCCACAAGCGATGAAAAAACATACCAGAATGCCGAATTTGGGGATTTCAGAACAAGATGCAAGGGCTCTCACGTATTATTTAGGGACTCTCCAAGCCCCCAAACCTGAAAATCCCATTCCCCCACCTGAATAACTTTTCTGCTGTTGTTTCTATAGCCACAGGAGAGTGCCTTTTCAGGCTGTTGTTAGCCAAGAGAAGGTACTCTCCTTTTATTTTTTTGGACTTGAGATGAGGGAGTTTTCCGATTGGAGAATGTGCCACGCACTGACCCGAGAAGCCGGAATTTTATTTAATTAGCAGGGAGGTAAGCCGATTTTTTAAACAAATGACGGCGAGTGCAAATGACATTTTGTTGCTCTACTCCAAAGAATGCTTCTAAGGGAGTCCCATTAATATTCCTCCCAGGATTAGGACTCCAATCCAGGAATGCTGTTTGAATAAGGCGAAGGCTTGCTCTCCGGAAATCTCTGAACGGAGAAGAAGTACTTGATAGCCTAATAGGACGGCTACCGCCATCAAAGCCAACGAATATTCAACCCCCAGGTGATTGATCTTAGCCACTATGGATAAACACCCCAGCATGAACAATCCGGCGAGCCCTACGCCCAACCAGGTAAATGATCCAAAGAGAATTGCGGAGGATTTAACCCCAATCTTGAGATCATCCTCCTTGTCCTGTATGGCGTAAATGGTATCGTATACCACTGCCCAGCACACTGTTGCCGCAAAAAGGATCCAGGTTGAAAGTTCCAAATCGTTGCGAACAGCGGCCCACGCCATTACGCCACCCCAGCCAAATGCTAATCCCAACATCAACTGAGGAATATGGATGAAGCGCTTACAAAAGGGATACATCCCAGCAAGTAGCAAAGCCATGGGACTAAGAAGAAGTGTCAGAGGATTCAGAAACCATAATAATCCGGCGGCTAGCCCGAGCAAGACCGCCAGAAAAACCACTGCCTGGAGTGATGATAATTGCCCGGATGCCAGCGGACGATGTTGCGTCCGTTGGACTTGGCGATCGAATGACTGATCAGCCAGGTCATTCATAATCACCCCTGCGCTTCGCATGAGGAATGAACCAAAAATAAAGATAAAAAGGAGCTTGGAGTCAGGCCAACCCTGCGAAGCAAGAAAAAGAGACCAAAGGGTTGGGAAGAGTAGGAGCAAAGTCCCCGTTTGATTGAACAATCGGA
The DNA here is from genome assembly GCA_029865515.1 of Nitrospirota bacterium. Classification (GTDB taxonomy): domain Bacteria; phylum Nitrospirota; class Nitrospiria; order Nitrospirales; family UBA8639; genus Nitrospira_E. The sequence continues at coordinate 6,121 of JAOUGQ010000072.1, read as the reverse complement.
TCAGATTGGCAAACGCCCGGGAAGGAGTCCTGGAAGATGGATCAGTAGAACCAGGCCGATGGGTTGAAGGCATGAAGTGATATAAGGCTTTTGGGAAGCGCTTTATCCTTGCAAAAAGATATTAATGAAATGATTCACATAAGAAAGTGGATAATCCTTTCAGGAAGCTCCACGGAGTTATTTTACTGTAAATCGAGCGATACAGAGGATACGATTAGGTTCATTTGAAGGGGCAACCACGATCATCCACTCTCCGGTGTGTAAGTCTGGACGCAGTGATTTCATGCTCCACATGCGATAGCCGGAAGAAGGTCTAATGGGGATGTTCACTTCTGAAATCTTCGTCCATGTTCCGTCGGTTTGGTGATGCCAGCTATGGCGAAGTTTTCCTGTTGTTGTCGCCGCGACCTTTGTCCAAAACACCACTTGTGATGTTTGGGGTGTTTGGACCACTGGAATGGCCGCTTGGCCATTTTTATCTTTTTCGCAGTAGGCAGGAGGGGTGAAAATTCCCTTTGGATTCCTATGGTCGACCTCTTTAGCTAAAACGACTTTCTCAACGAGAAAATCAGGTTGTGCCAACGCAGGAGAGATCGTCAGGCCGAGCAAGAGCCCCACTCCCCAAAACATGTCCTTCACGGGATTAACCACCTTCCCTCATCTCCTATGTTTTATTGCGAGCCCAACTTAGGAAGTTAAGATATACATCTAGCCTTGTCAATGGAAAGCGTGAAAGGACGTTATTTGGCAATAGCCTTCTCTTGTCCGGCTGAGTTCAACCTCTCCTCGGGGAGTTATCGGATCTCTTTCAAGTTGACGTTACCAAGCGACGAAAGGTATAAACGACCACAAAGGCAACCTCCCAAGCGCGTGCTTCAGTTCGGTGTATCTTTCGTGAGTTTTTTCCTTTCAATTTGAGCCGGCGTAGCTCAGTGGTAGAGCAGCTGATTCGTAATCAGCAGGTCGGTGGTTCAATCCCACTCGCCGGCTCCATTCCCCACACGGACAAGGCTTTTGAAGGAAAGTAGGTGAAAACCTAATTTTCTTTCCTTTTAAGAGAATTTTTAACCCAGGCTTTTTATGTTTTTGCCGGGACTTTGATTCTACGTATATTAAGTGCCTCTCATGACACCTGTAGATAGAAATAGGACACGAAATCCATGATTTTTCATGGACAGACTTAAACGAATATGCACGCACCCATGGGTTGATTTAAGAGGGATATCAGATAATCTGGGAGGAATTAGCAATGGACTCGGATCTAGCCACACAGGGAAAGACAAGACAGCATAGGTTTTGTCCGGATTGAGAGATGAATAATAGAGAAAGGAGACTCTATGGCACCGACAAGTGAGGTTGAAACCATGACCATTCCTCAGGGTCAGATAACATCACTGGGATCAACAAAGTCGTATCAAATCCCGAAGCCGGTGGTTGAAGGAAAAAGCGAAGTGGTTGCCTTTTTTGGGCGAGGGGTTAGTTGTACAGGGGAGATCTGGTACGAAGGGAATGTTCAAATTGATGGTGGATTGGAAGGCTTGGTCCATACCAACGGTACGTTGGTGATAGGAGATCGGGCTGTCATCAAGGCCACGATTGAGGCTGGAACAGTTATCTGCAAAGGAAGTATTCAAGGTGATGTGGTAGCCCGAGAAACGGTCAAGTTGCTTGCCCCAGGATCCATTGATGGAACTGTGAGTACTCCACGGTTATCTGTGGAAACAGGCGGTGTCATTAATGGTCGTGTCTCTATGGATTTATCTCAATGATGCAACAGAGACGGATTTGGCATCTTGTTCATCCAGTACGGAAAGGAGAGGAGTAGGGCAATTTTCTTTTAGTTATTCGAACCCTCGACATGTCTCCATAAACTTCTTTCCCCGTTTTCAACCTAACTCATTTCCTCTTCTTCCCCTCACCCCCCTCTGAGTTCCGCCCGATACAGTGAAGAAAAGATTCTTTGCACATTTTTCAAAAGGCGCTTGGTTACTAAGCCTGCCAGAAAACCCCTTGCTTCGCATACGGATGAATGGCAACCCGGAGCGTACGGGGGCAAAATTGTTAATTATTTAGGTTTCAAAGAAGCCCAGCCCTTTGGGCGGGGGGGCACTTGTGTCAGGATCATTGACGGGCTGGTCTTCGTCCAACTCGAACGAATCTGTCAAGAAAGAACACGATCGCTTACTGAATGGCCAAGGCCGATTCGGAGAAGCTGTCAGGGTCTTTAACGCTATGCTGCTTGCCGGCGCGGAGCTGAGTTTTACAGCAATACTCCTATCACTCCTGTTAGTTATGGTTAAGAGAAAATAGTGTAGGTTTTTTTAAGTCGTGTAGGAGGCACATGGTTTGCTTAACTGAAACAGAAGTCATGAACACTTTTACTTACTGAGGAGAACCATGAAAATCTGTGAAAAATGTCAGGGTTCGATGGTGGTAGAACGCGCTGTGGATTTAGAAGTCGGATTGAGTATTTTGTATTTTGCCTGTTTAAATTGTGGCAAACGGATTCAGGCGGAAAAGGAACCTCGTCCTTTAGTTCATTAAATATTGATGCTCGAAACAGTGGAAAGGGAGGGAGTTATGCAACAACAGAATCGACCACTGACCTATGATGAAAGGAAAGCAGCCGAGGCGGCGTTCCGAGGAGCCCCCTTTGACCCACAATTGTCCGAATCGGCCCGAAAGGTTTATTTAGGAATTTCCTCAGCGATGGCGAATAAACGAAATGAGGCTTTTCAGGAATTTGATCTATCGCAACCGTCTACCATGGCCAAAAGAGCACCGACGGAATCACAGGCCAGACCACGAGCCAAATCCACCTTTTGGTAATCACTGCCTGTATATGTTGTGGGGGACAATCCCGTCATCGGGTTGTCCCCAGTCTGAACCCCCCACTCGTCTCGACAGCGTCATATTCCTCGACTATGATAAAATAAGTTTTTATCCTGAATTCCCTATGTATGATTTTTGATATTGGACTTTTCTAGGTCAGGTTGTTAGAGAGTGAGAGCTTTTTGCGTAAACGGGTGTATTTTTCTCGTTACTCCCTGTTGTTCTGCCTGTTCTTTGTTGCAGTATTTTATGAAAAGGGCATCAAGATACCGTCCCTGTTCATGGAACCGTAAATGAAAAAACATCCCGTATGGCTGACATATGCACGGAAAGTAGGCATGACCTACGGTATGTTGCTTTTTGTGGTTCTTTATACCGGTGTCGGAGTCTCCGCACAGGATCCGAAGGGGAGTTCAGGGGATATGGTGGCCCATCAGGCAAAGGTTGCATGGATGAATGGCTCCCCTAATCGTGCGCTGGAAATTCTTGACCAGGGCACGCGGGAATTCCCTCAATTTTCCCCACTCCAAAAACTTCGCGGGGATATTCTGACGACAATCCGTCGTAACCAAGAAGCCTTAGAGGCCTATGAGGCGGTGCTCCAAGGTGAGCCTGAATCTTTGGGGATTCGATGGGCTAAGTGGAGTGTGTTAACTCGGTTAGGAGAAGGGGATTTGGCGATTGCAGAACTTGAGCGTATTGCCAAAAGAGAACTCGACAATCCTCTGGTTTACCTGCGTTTAGCCCGAGAACTCCGGAAGCTCGATCGCTTAGAGGAATCCCTTGAGTCGTATCGTCAGGCGGTCAAGCTGTCTCCGGAATTGCTTGGGTGGCGGTTGTCTCTAGCTCGTGCGCTCTTTGATGTTTTGGATTATGAGGGCGCTCGAAAAGAAGTGGAAGACGTTTTACAAAAGGTCCCAAAGGGTTCTCCTGTGGAATCTGCTGCCCGCAACCTCTTAATGGTGGTGTATGGGGCAACGAAAGAAAGAGGCCGACGCTTTCAACCAATTTTTAGCCCGGAGGGTACTGCGGCAGATCTTAAACAATGGGGGTTGATTCGTAATAAGGCCTGGAAACTCTTTACGGCTGGTCAGTATCAGGAAGCCGAGCCGGTGCTTCGAGAAATTCTCTCGCTCAGGCCTTCCGATCAACCCGCTACCTATGAACTAGGGATTACTTTGATGGAATTGGATCGCTACGAGGAAGCCATCGATTTTCTCCAAAAGGGGATCGATCTGGGGGCATCCAACGAGGTGTATTTGGATTCCATTTTTCGGATAGGGCAATGTCTGTCGGAATTGGAGCGATGGCCTGAAGCTTTACTGCATTTTGAATTACTTCATGAGCTTGCCTCTGCGCCGGTGGCCAGTCCTGTGGAGTCTCAGGAAAGCACCGATGCTCCTCCGGTCATTGCCGGGGCCAAAGCTCTTGATAAGGAGAAGGTGGCCCAGTGGTTGGAGAAGGTTCGGCAACATCTTCCCCACACGAAAAAGTCGACGCCGGATGCTATCCCGGTCATACCTGATCCAATTTCCAGCCCACCGCAGGTTCAGCCTGAAGAAAGGGCTGCAATGAATCTCGAAGGTTTTGAGCCGGTGCATTCACGAGCATCGCTGATGGGGCGTGACGCGGATTTCAGTTGGTTTCGATTTGTCATTCCCGCAAGGATGGTTATGCGGGATGATCTGCTTATGGGGGCACATGAATTTATTCCCATTGATCCGGGAGACACTTTTCCCACGGCCACAAAAGAGATTTATTTGGTGTTTGCCTTAGTGACAGCCTCCTATGACGAAATTCCCTTAACCGCCGAATGCTTTATTGAAACGTCCAAGATTTCTTCCGGTCAGGCGGCCTTAGTCCAGGATCGGGTCATCATGACCACGAATGAACAATCCGGATATTTTCGGTTTCAGGGTTCACTGGAAGGCTGGAAACCCGGACTCTATCGTTGCGGTTTATTTGTGGGGGACGAGGTCTCAGCTTATAACCTAGCCGACGAGGTAAGATTTCGGATTGTCGCCTCTGATTAAGTGGCGGGAGATGACAGAGCAGACGAAGTCGATTGATCTCGTGTTTGTTTGAGATCATGGGTTGTGCGATCTTTTTCCTTCAGCCATTGCTCAAAGTTCTTCGCGGCGCTCTCCAGTGTTCCCTCCCGCCCCATCAATTCCAAGGCACAACTCACTTCTGCCAGCGAGAGAGCTCCGATTGACCGACAGGAGCCCTTACAGGCATGGGCAGCCTTCATTAATGCATCGGGGTCATAATGGTCGATTGCTTGTTTGATGCTTTCGAGATGACGAGGCAAATCTGCCAAAAATTGATCGATCATTATGGTGAAAAACTCGGGTTCGTCTTTGCCACCAAGGGCCTTGAGATTTTTGAGGACCGTTTCATCTAAGCAAGGAGGTAAGGAAGTGGAGTGCTTCCTGTTGTTTGGTGTAAGGGGGTGGTCTACCAATTTTTTCTCTGTACGATCCGGTAACCATTTGGTGATCCTAAATCCGGCAGTTGGGATTTGCCCGAAATGAGGAATTGCCTGTATGGTGGCGGCCATGAAGACTTCTCCTCCTTCCCAAACCGGTCACCCTGTGGGTGAGGCCCCTCGGCTGCCTTTTGCCCCGCTTCCCGTCGATACGTATGGAGGCCGCGTCCATGTCGAATGGGATCCGCAGGCGGCCGTGACCCCTCTGGGCCAGTTGCCCTTCTTTAGCGAATTTCTGAAAACGGCGGAGCTGTTTGCGCCTTGGGTGCGGGAGTGTCCATTGACGTACCGCAGTCCCACTGCGCCGCAGACCATCGATGTGCTCGGGACGCTCTTCTTGTCGATACTGTCGGGGCACCGTCGGTATGCCCACATCACCACGATTCGGACCGATGGCGTCAATCCGGCACTGTTGGGCATGAGCAAAGTCTGCAGTGAAGATGCGGTGCGACGCGCCTTGGGGACTCTCGAAGAGGCGGCCGGTACCCAGTGGCTCCAGACGCATCTCCTGCGGTGCTACGAACCGTTACTCACCGAACCCTGGATCTTGGATGTGGACGTGACGGTCAAGCCGCTCTATGGGCATCAAGAGGGAGCCGAGGTCGGGTACAATCCGCACAAGCCGGGTCGACCCTCGCACACCTATCACACCTACTTCATCGGGAACCTTCGGTTGGCCTTGGATGTGGAAGTCCGGCCCGGGAAACAGACCGCGGCGGCTCACACGCGCCCCGGCCTGTGGCAGTTCCTGCGTCGCTTCCCCCGTTCCGCACGACCGACCTTTCTGCGTGGTGACTGTGC
>JAOUGQ010000351.1 GCA_029865515.1 Nitrospirota bacterium | reverse complement strand
GGGTGAAGAAGTTGAATCCTGGTGGGGGCTCCATCCACAGTTTCGTCGCGATCTTCCCCCGGAAGAAGCCAAGGAATTGGCCAAGCATATGAACCGGGTGACCCGGATCGTGGGCGAACGCTTCGCGGTTGTTGCTTCGTTGGCGCAATCGGGGGCAGATCAGAATCAACCCGTTGGGAATGCCTGACCCTCTCTAACTGACTCTTCTGCGTGTTCTCTTTGACCACCCCAACATGTCTTTATGTCTTTTTGATCGGTGAAGATCTTTTCACCGTTGGCTGATTCCACCTTTTTGTGAGTGTTCCCTATGAATCAAAAGCGTCGCACGTTGCCTGCAGAATTCATCAATCTTTCTGAGTTAGCCCATAATATTTGCTGGAGTTGGTCGCCTGAGGGCCGGGCCGTCTTTTCCTACATCGATCCCACCTTATGGCGGTTGACCCATCACGATCCCATCAAGCAGTTGGAGGAAATTGCCTCTGGTCGATTGGAAACCCTTAGGCAGGACGTGGTGTTTCTTCGCTTGTATCATGCCGCGATGAACGCGTTTCATGCCTATATGAGCGCCAAGGACCACTGGTTTGGCACGACCTACCCCCAGTTGCACGATCGCACCATCGCCTATTTTTCTGCGGAATTCGGGTTGCATCGATCGGTTCCCCTGTATAGCGGGGGATTGGGGATTCTGGCCGGTGATCACCTCAAAGAAGCCAGTGATCTGGGAATCCCCCTGGTGGCCGTGGGATTTATGTATAGCCAGGCTTATTTCCGTCAGGTGGTGGATGCCAACGGATGGCAGGAAGCGGTGTATGATTCCGTCGATCCCATGATGATGCCGATTGAGTTGGCGCGGACACCATCCGGGGATTTGGCGAAAGTTCAAGTCCAACTGGGAAACCGTATGGTGACGTGTGTGATTTGGCAGATCCAAGTGGGGCGGGTCTCGTTATACCTCTTGGATACTGATACACCGGAAAATACACCAGAAGATCGTCATTTGACCGCTCGCCTCTATGGGGGAGACCATCGCATACGTCTCTGTCAGGAGTTGTTGCTGGGCATCGGCGGTGTGCGTGCCTTACGTGCGGTGGGGCATGATCCTTACGTGTGGCACGCCAATGAAGGACATCCGGCCTTCCTTTTGGTCGAACGGATCAGGGAACTGGTTCAGCCAGGGATGTCCTTAACCGAGGCGGCCGATCAGGTTCGTCTGCATACCGTCTTTACGACCCATACTCCCGTCCCTGCTGGTCATGATGTCTTTTCGGGAGATCTCATTCGCGACCATTGCCAATGGTGGTGGGAGGAGTTGGGACTCACGCAGGAAGATTTTATGGCCTTGGGCCGTCATCCACAATTATCAGCCGATCAATTCCACATGACGACCTTACCCATTCGTCTGGCCTCGTTCATTAATGGGGTGAGCCGTGAACATGAGCAGGTCTCGAAAAAGATGTTCCATATCTTGTGGCCGGAGCGGCCGGTGGAGGACGTGCCTATTCATAGCGTGACCAATGGGGTACATGTTCCAACGTGGATTGCCGGGGAAATGGATGGATTGTATCAAAAATACCTTGGAGCTGAGTGGCGGGAACGGTGTGATGATCCCATCCTCTGGCAGGACATTAAGGCCATCCCCGATGAAGAGCTCTGGGAGGTTCGGCAATTTCTAAAACGAAAACTGCTGATCTTTATCCGTCAACGGGCTCGAATCGGATGGATGGATGGAACGATGGAGCCAAACCAGGTGTTGGCGAGCGGGGCCTTGCTTGAGCCTCAAACGTTGACTCTGGGTTTTGCCAGGCGGTTTGCCACCTATAAACGGGCTACGTTGTTGTTTTCAGACCTGGACCGGCTGAAAAAGATTCTGTTAAATCCCTGGCGGCCTGTTCAAATTATTTTTGCTGGAAAAGCTCATCCTGCTGATCACGCCGGTCGCGAGCTCATCCATCGGATTTATCAATTTGCCAAAGCGCATCATCTTGGTGGCCATATTGCCTTTGTCGAAGATTACGACATGCATGTGGCCAAATTTCTGGTGCAAGGGGTGGATGTCTGGCTCAATAATCCTCGGCCTCCCTTGGAGGCCAGTGGGACAAGCGGACAGAAAGCCGCCTTAAATGGTGTGCCCAACTTGAGTGTATTAGACGGGTGGTGGAAGGAAGGCTATGATGGAAGCAATGGCTGGGCGGTGCCTCTCCCTAAAGAGCCGCTTGGCGATGGCGCGCAGGACGAACTGGATATGACTGGTCTCTACGCCCTTCTGGAAAACGAAGTCGTTCCATTGTACTATGATCGGGGCATTGAGGGGGTTCCGCATGGGTGGTGCACCGTCGTCAAAAATGCCATTCGTACGTCCGCTCCACGGTTCAGCGCCCGCCGCATGTTAAAAGAATATGTGAATCGTGCGTATGCTCCCTTGTTTCCCAATGAGGTGAATTCACAAGGCGAAAAGCTTGCCTGAGTTTTTTTCTTGTCTCCGGATTGGAGCCAATGCGGGATGCCGACCTCGGATAGTGAGGGCACATAGTCTAACAGGCATCAAGGTTGTACCTTCCACCATGCAGTGTTACCATCCTTTTTTATCAGGGTGTGTCATTCCCTGCTTCGTAGATTTCCACGTAATCAGGACTGTTTCATTTCCAGCATTTATGACGGAGTGAGAAAGGAGAGAGGTCCATTTCACCAGGAGTCCGTTTCATTCTGAAGCGGGGAGGTCGCCTATGAAAATCTTACGAATGTTGATTCTGTTGGGTATTGTTTTTGGATTGGGGTATTACACGGGACAAAAACCGGATGTCGTGAAACAAGGATTGCGAGATTTGTCGGGTCAGGTTCTGGAGAATACGATCGGATATGATCAGAAGACCAGCTTGCAACGACAAATGTTGGCAGCCAAAGAAGGCTTTTTGGATGGGCGGGCGTATTTGTTAGAGAATCACTTCGAGGAAGCCTCCGGAGAGTTTGATCGTACCCTTCGCCATTTAGATCAAGCCGTTGAGTTGGATCCTCAGGGCCCTCTGGCTCAAAAAATCCAGACGGTCAAGCAGAAAGTTCGAGAGGCACAGAAAAGCCTTGCTCAAGGCCGCAGCCTCCCTCCTCATGTGTTAGACGATCTTCGTCAAGAGCTGCAAGCGGTCATGCCCTGATCAAGCAATGCACCTAGCCTCAGTTGCGCTCTCTGCTCCTTGTCGTGCTCTCCTATTCCGGTCCGTTGTTCCCATTACCGTTCCCCCGATATTGCTTGATGCCGATTTCATAAGAGGGGGGCATGCTGGACATCATTCTTCGTCACTAACGAGAAAACCCCTCAATGGGTTAACCAATTTGAGGGGTCTC
>JAOUGQ010000071.1 GCA_029865515.1 Nitrospirota bacterium | reverse complement strand
ATCAGCACACGACGCAGCCACTGGCAATCACTATCTTCCAACAAGAAAACGCCCGTTCATGATACGATTTAGGCAGTAGATTGGTGAATGACCAAAATATGGGATCGGCCAATTCCTAAAAAGGAGGGATCGCGGCCTTTCATCCTCAGCCTCGGAATAACGATTTAAGCAATAATGGTGTTGTCAAAGCCATAGACAACGGTCGAGAAGAATAAAGCAGGGGAGGCCGTGAGAGCAACCGAGCACGCTAACTTCATAGCTGTCTCAGCACGTATCCTTTCTTCTCCATACACTCTCCAATTTCCAATCCATTGGTGACCGAATTCTTCAACCAGCCGTTCCCATGACTTTCGGTGACCTGGTCAACACATTGTAATCGCGCCTCGGCAGGATCCGTTTCTACGCCATCCTTTGAAATCCATTCCCCTTGAGAGCAGTCCCCATAGGGGTGACAAATACGATCGGCTCGGGAAGAAGAATAGTCCGGATGGGAATAGGATTCCCATATACTACACCCTCCCAGCAAGAAAAAACTTAGCCCCAACATCAGATATTTCCCTCGATATCTTTCCCAAATCATTGGTTGCGTATCCCCCTCACGATCTTATCGGAGACTCTCAACTTAGAAACAAGAGCTTTTTTAAGGCCTACCCCCCACCCAGCGGAAGGGTCATTGATCAACTACCAAATCTCTTAAACTCGCTCGAGGATAGAGATGAATCGCCTTATCAAACTCTTAAATCTGGCCTCGAATCCAGGCCCACGTTAACCCCATGTATTCATGATAGGCCAGTTCCGCCAAGCGCACCCCTGCCGCACTCGGGAAAAAGTTTGCTGGGGACCAAAACTGTCGGGGAGGAGTCCATTGTCCGGCCGGAGCCGGGATCGGGAAAAGACCCTGTTTTTCAAATAACTTTACTGCTCGTGGCATATGGAACGCACTCGTCACAAGGATAAACGGATCATCATGGACAAGATCGCGAACATAAAGGGGATGATCTTTCGTGTCACGGGATTCAACTTCCAGCACCATATCTAACCGGCTCACACCCAATTCCTCGGCTACTCGACTCAGGGTGGTCGCTTCGGGAGGTCCGTCAAACCCGATACCACCGGTCAAAATGATTTTACTGCCGGGGATCATTCGATGAAGCCGAATCCCCTCTAGCAATCGCACACGGGAATGATGGGATATTTGAAGTTGATAGGGCAAAGTGGCATCCCCGGCAACTCCACCCGCCAAAACAACAATCCATTTCACGGAGCGGTCGGCGGTTTCTCCATCCTGATGCGCGACAATCCGCGAAAGATTGATGGGAGGATATTGTGATTCGAGAATATGTAAGATTCGCCCGGATACACCTTCATAACTGCTGATAATGAGCAGAGCCAATCCAACAGTCACCAGAATTTTCCCAATCCTTTGTTTTTGAGAAAAGCACAGCAACAAGAGACCACAGGCAATCATCTCTATGCAAAGTGATAAAGGAGAAAAAAGGGGAGCCAGGAATTTTTTAAGGCTAAACACCAAATTTCTCTTCCAAATCAGGGAAAGTAATCCCTTTTGTCGAATAAGCTGCCCACACGGAGGGATTATACGAATTTTTTCAGATTTTTTCCTCTTCTTTTAAAGTACCACCATCGGCACCATGATTCCTTTTTCCCAATTTCATCGTCCTCATCGGACAAAATCATGGGAAAGGTCCAAGGTACCAAGCCGAGATGAGAGTGCCCGGTCTGAAAATTTGAATAGAAAATGTTCGCAGGGGAAAAAAGAGAAAAGATTAGCTTTTGTCAGATTCAGAGGGCTCAGCCTACGGCCCACTCACTCGAGCCCATACTATACAAAAAAGCACCAATTTGAAGGTCTTCAATGCGAGGTAGAGGATAAAACAACTACTTAGGGTAAAGGCACAGCGCAAGAAAGGAGCAGTCCTTTCCGGTATTTATCAAAATCCTGAATGGAGGCATCAAGACTCCGTTGAGCCACAAGGATATCTTTCAACGGATTACCTTGTTTTGATTGATGGGTCACGCAATGAATGTCTCCCCCTTGAAAACCACGGCGACTCCGTCGACACCCATCAAATTCTTTCGGAGTATGCCGGAGACTGAATTTGGCTTCCTGCAATTGGTCATGCTTCCGAACCACTCGCTCCTGCGCGGCCTTTAAAAGGGACACTGCCTCGGTACAAGAAAAGTCCCATACCTCCGAAAGCGCAGATTGGGGAAACAACAACAGGGCCATAATTGCCAGACACCAAATCCGCATAGACATCCTTCTCAGTTAAGAAAAAAAGGACCGGAAAAAGCTGAGGTCATTCAAATTTTCCTCACAAGATATCCCGCGATTCAGACCCCATCAATAACTCATAAGGAGGGACAGGCGGATCGGCCTGGCTCCCATGATTTCACAAAAAGCTCTTCAAGTAGGCAAAATGTCGAGAGGAATCTCTTGAGGGGTTACTTCAAAACAAAGTGGGCTCGACGATTCTGTTGAAAACATTGAAGGGTCGGTTGAAGGCAAAATGGCTCATTTTTCCCTAAACTGAGGATTCGCAAGTTAGCAGCAGGCACCCCTAAATCCACCAGATAATTCTTAACCACCATAGCCCGCCGCTCCCCTAAAATCAGGTTATATTCTTCGGTTCCCCGCTCATCGCAATGTCCTTCAATGAGTATTTCCCGGTTTGAATACCGCTTCAGCAGCACCTTGGCGTTCTGTTCCAAAGCAGAAGCCGCATCGCCCCGGAGGGTATATTGATCATAGTCAAAAAAAACATCTTCCAATGTCCGCGGGAGAATGGAGTCATCTGCAGATTGAGTTGCAATGGCCGAACCCATGGTGGGGGGGACAGGCTGCGGCTTTAAAGGTTGAGAAACGACAGGAAAAGATGAATCCGACTCTGTCTCAGGAGCAGACGGGTGGCTCGCCACAGGGGGAGGGGCAGGAGTAGGAATTGCCTCGGTAGATTCCTCAGCCATCCCATCACCATGGCTTACAATCGACACGTTATGAAATGAACTACATCCTCCCAGGAGGGCAACCAAGAGCCCAAGAATTCCGTAACTCCCGGGAAACAACTTCCTTCTGGTGAACGTCGCTCTCATATCTCGCGGCATGATTGATCTTAATCCCCAAAAATTTCCTTAAAATTGCCAGCATCATACAACTTTCATCAAAAGAGTCAATCCGGATCCTCATCTGCCTCATGTTTTACCTTGACGGGTTTTTTTTTACACAGGTATGATCTGGCTCCTATCGATTCATTGTTTTTTACGATCATTTTTCTCCCCATTTTCACGACACAACTCGCTGACCACCTCATGATTGACGTTCAACATGTGACCAAACGCTATGGCAGCATGACTGCATTGGATGACATCTCTTTCTCTATCAACGAAGGGGAAATCGTGGCATTTCTCGGCCCCAACGGCGCAGGGAAAACCACCACTATGCGTATTTTGACGGGATTCATGCCCCCAACCCTTGGGACCGTCCGCATTGCCGGCTTTGATTGCCTGGAGACACCCTGGGAGGTCAAAAAACACATCGGGTATCTACCCGAAACTCCCCCCCTCTACCTGGAATTGACCGTCAATGAATATTTATTGTTTGTGGGAAGAATTAAACGGATTCATCCGGAGCAGTTGCCAGAACGCATGGATACGATCATAGCCCAGACCGGTTTGGCTGATGTTCGGGGGCGAGTCATTGGACATTTATCCCGTGGTTATCGACAACGGGTTGGGTTGGCCCAAGCCCTTTTACACAATCCTCCGGTTCTCATTCTGGACGAGCCCACCACAGGGTTGGACCCAAATCAAATCATTGAGATTCGGGATCTCATCAAAAATTTAGCGGGTTCCCACACCATTATCCTAAGTACACATATGCTGGCCGAGGCGACTGCTATTTGCCAACGAGTCATTATTATCCACCAGGGCCGAATCGTGGCCGTTGATACTCCGGAACAATTAGGGGCCAAACTCCGGGAATCGGAAACACTCAGCATGACCGTGAAACAATCTGATCCACAGCTGCTGGAAGCCCTCCACCATATTCCCGGAGTCATACGCGTTTCTCAAGGAGCGACTCCCCAGACCTATGTCCTGGAAACCCAAATGGGTCGTGATATCCGCGAGGAACTGACCAAATTGGTCGTCGCCCGGAATGTAGGCCTTCTTGAATTAAAAACTCAACCTCTTACGCTTGAAGATGTATTTAAAGTTCTCACGCAAACGGACAAACCCGGCGGTCCCTCGATAAGCACGCCGGGTGTGAACCACCAACTGTAACCCAGGAATTTTTCTCATCGTGACTCCCGTTCAAACTATTGTCGCCAAAGAATTACGGAGTTTTTTTGTCTCTCCCGTGGTCTATGTTATTGCAGCCATCTTTTTGGCTATGGTCGGACTCTTGGCCTATTGGGCCCTGGCCAATGCAAGTAACCAGGCCCTCCGCCTTATGCAGATACAAAACACTTATGCTCAACTCAATCTCAATGACATGCTCTTTAGACCGCTCTTCCGTAGCATGAATCTGATCCTCATGATTATTCTGCCATTACTGACCATGCGACTGTTCGCGGAAGAACGGAAACTTCGAACCTTCGAGCTACTCCTCACTTCTCCCATCGGCGTGAATGAAATTGTCTCAGGCAAATTCATGAGCGTCCTCCTGGTCTATGCCGGCCTCTTATCACTCACCGGCCTGATTCCGATCACCCTTTCCGCCTATGCGACCTTTGATTGGCGGCCAATTTATCTTGGCTATTTGGCGCTGCTCCTTCAGGGATCGCTGATGCTGGCAATTGGTCTTTTTGCATCGGCATTGACCGAGAATCAAATTATTGCGGCTTTTTTGAGCTTTGGATTCATCTTGGGTCTCTGGATGCTCGGAGCGTTAGGAACGGTTGTGGGCGACACCGCAATTGGACAGGTCTTGTCCTATCTCTCCTTTACCGAACATTATGAACGATTGATTCGTGGGCTGTTGAATCTCAAAGATATCCTCTATTACCTTTCAGGAATGGCCTTTATGTGGTTTGCCGCCCACCAAGCCGTCGACGCCTACCGATGGAAGTAACGCGTTTACTCTCAATCCTCCGAATAGCGGGAATCGTCTTAGCCTTGATAGGACTGAGTCTCCCCATGGTATCCCCCCATAGTGGAAATCTCGCTTCAATCCTGCTAGGGATTGGCACACTCTGCCTTCTGGGCTATTTCGCCTTACATTTTCGAAGCCTCACGACTCTAGCTCGAACACGGTCTACCCGACTAGGCGCGCACAGCCTGCTTTCGGTCCTGCTTGCAGGAGTTGTGGTCGGCTTAATAAATTTTCTTGCGGCCAAGCATGCCCCCCAATGGGATTTTTCAGAGACGCAAAATTTCACCTTAAGCCGACAGACGTATCAGGTCCTTCGGGCTCTGCCAAGAAAGGTGGGTATTACCGTCTTCACGCATGAAGGGAGCCCGGGTTATGGTGCCTATCAGGATCTGTTGACCACGTATGCTAAGGAAAGCCCACTCATCACGCTTGAATTCATTGATCCAGAACGCCAACCTGGCAAGGCAAAGGAGTACCAAGTCTCCCGAATCGACACCGCCATCGTGGAAAGTGGCTCCCAAAAGCTCTACCTCCAACGGGCCTCTGAAGCCGACATGACCAATGCATTGCTCCGAGTCACACAGGACACAAAAAAGCGCATTGCCTTTGTGACAGGCCATGGGGAAAAAAGCCTTACGGATACCGAATCGTCAGGGTTATCTCGCGCGGGCGATGCCCTGACCAAGCAAGGCTATGCCGTTGAGACGGTGGAATGGCAAGCAACAGCTTCCAGGGATGCGGCAGTGCTTGTCATCGCCTCCCCCACGCAATCTGTATCCTCTGAAGATGAACGCCGGATTCGTCAATTTCTGGAAAAAGGAGGACGGTTGCTCGTGATGGGCGATCCCGGCACCCACGCTTCCCTAGATTCCCTCCTCTCACCATGGGGGATTCAATTGGGAAAAGGCATTCTGGCTGATGAGCAAGATCGCTTAGGACGTGGAAGTCCCACCGCGTTACTTGTTCGCACGTTTACAACCCATGACATCACTGAAGACTTCACCACTCCTATTTTGTTTCCGGTGTCACGCCCAGTCACCTTCGACGCGGCACAGGGAAAGGCCTGGGAGTTTGTGGCCTTGGCACAAACATCTCCTGAAAGCTGGGAAGAAACGGACCTCACGAGTCCTCAACCCGAATTCACTGCGGGTCAAGACCCGAAAGGCCCGTTTACCGTAGCCGGCCTCTTGACACCCAAACCGATGGACCAAAGCCCTCCAGCTCAATCGGCAGTCATCATCGTGGGCAATGCCGCATTTGCCTCCAACGGCTATCTCACCTATCCGGGAAACACAGACTTTTTCTTGAAAGCAATCGCGTGGTTAGCTCAGGAGGACGCATTAGTCTCTCTGACGCCAAAAGAGCCGGCCTTCCATCCATTCGTTCCGAATCCTTCGCAGGAACAAGCGCTCGTGTTTTTCCAGGTCCTGTTCCTTCCACTCCTCACATTGTTTCTAGGTCTTTCCGTTTGGAAACGGCGGAGGAGCCTCTAACATGATGAATCCCGTTCGAGTGACTCTCATCCTGGCTCTGATTGTACTTGGGTTGGGAGGTTATATCCTCCTGGTTGATATTCCGGAAACCCGTCAACTGGAGAAACAAGAAAGCCAGGAACGACAGCTCTTGCCCTTTGATGACCGGGCGATCACGCATATCACCTGGGCCAGCCCCACGGAAACCATCCGTCTCAAGCGTGATGACCAATGGCGATGGGAGATTATTGAGCCTATGCGGTCTCCGGCTGACGCCCGAGAAATTCGCCGGATCTTACGGGCCCTAACCATCGGAAAAATAAAACGGCATATCGAGGATGGCCTAACCAACTTATCCGCATACGGACTAGAACCGCCTCACCTCACACTCACCCTGACGACTCCCACCGACACACAGGAAATGGCCTTAGGGGATGCGGGTCCCTTTGCTCCCTCCTTGTATGTCCAAACGAAACCAGACAATCAGGTCGTGCTCACCACTTTGGATGTGATGACCTTTGCCCAGAAATCTCTCACAAACTTTCGACTCAAAGACCTTATGCTCTTCGACCGGGATCGTGTCCTGGAGCTTCACATTCAGCAGGGATCAAACACCTTGATCATGACACGCGTGGCAGGAGCCCATAGCTTAACGCCGAATTGGATATTGAAGAGTCCCGTCAAGGGACCGGCAGATAAAACGGCAGTGGGGACTTTCCTCATGGATTTAGGAAGCCTGGCCGCCACCGGATTCATTGATGGAGAGGAAGAGAAGAAACGGATTCTGGAACAACCGTCACGCGCCCAAGCCTCAATCCAGGTGATAGAAGGATCGCGCACCCACCATCTGGAGCTTTACCAATTTGGGGATACAGAAAAAGCCTACGCGGTCACGTCTGCCACAAGTCCCTTACATGAGATTCCACCGGGGATTCTCAAACCCGTCACGCAAGGGATCTTTCACTTTCAAGACAAACGTCTTTTTGGCATGGAAATGAACGATCTTGCCATGCTCATGGTCCAAACCCCAGCGGAACACTACGTCCTCATCAATCAACATGATGAATGGGTCTTGGAGGACAATCCGTCTGTGGAGTTAGACCAGCAGGTCGTGAAACTGTTTATCAGTCGGGTCGTTGATGTGCCCGCAGAAATTTTCCACCCCGATTCATCGCCCACCTCAAAAGACAATGGCCTGGCTTCACCAACAGCCACTATTCTTGGCAGGAACCGAAATGGGCAGGAGGCAGGACGATTAACTTTGGGGAAGAGAGAAAAGGGATTGGTGTTCGCAAAGGGGGCAAGCCTTCCCGGTTTATATCAGGTCCGCTCCACCATCCTGGATCAAATACCCACAAAAGCCCAACTGACAAACCAACCGGGCTCAGTCCGATAGCCTCCCCCTCCTTCCCCCTTCTTTATTTTTCTTTTGCATATGTTGCTTATCGAGGTTCATCCCCATTGGGAAGGCACCCCGGCACCACACAGAAAAAATAATTGAGGGAAAATCCAGCTACCCAGATTTCACTTAAGGAGATGGAGATTTTTTGCCTTCTTCCTGACCCATCTTTTGGAAGAACCGATCGGAATCCTGGCGTATTTCCTGTTTGGACGGTTCAGGTTGAGGTTCGGGTGCTGAAGAACAACCCGCCATCATCGTTCCTGCCATGAAAACAGAAAACATGACGACTGTTGTATGAGTTGCAACATTACTCCAAGCCATGATCGTTTACCTCCAGAATCATTTGAACACGTGGTGGATAGTTCCTAAACGGGTCGGCCTTCATACCCTACATCGGACCCTTATCACCTATCAAGAACCAGACCTGAATTGACTGAGGTACAGGGGTCTGCTACCTTTCTGGCCGTCTTTGGATCTCACTGCCAAATCCCACAGTAAGGAGCCTTCTGTGACCACTCCTGCTTCTGCCCAGTTGCCTGAACTCCTGCGTCAAAAAGCCGATCAACTCCGAATTCATAGCATCCGTGCCACAACCACAGCGGGAAGCGGACATCCATCCAGTTGCTGTTCCGCAGCAGATATTGTGGCCACGTTGTTTTTCTCGGTCATGCGATTTGATCCCCACACCCCCCCCAATCCTGACAATGATCGATTTGTCTTATCCAAGGGACATGCCGCCCCGTTGCTCTATGCCGCCTGGGCTGAGGCCGGGCTGTTTGATCCCAAACACCTACTTGAACTCCGGACACTCGAATCCGACCTTGAAGGCCATCCCACTCCTCGCCTTTCCTTTGTCGATATGGCCACGGGATCACTGGGACAAGGGCTCTCGGTAGGTGTCGGCATTGCCTTGAATAATAAATATCTGGATAAGTCTTCGGCTCGAACCTATGTAGTCTTAGGCGACGGAGAATCGGTTGAAGGTTCAGTGTGGGAAGCCGCCGATATTGCCCGGCATTTTCAATTAGACAATTTGTGCGGCATTGTGGATATTAATCGGCTTGGGCAATCGGATCCCACCATGCTGGAACATAACCTGACGGCCTACCAGGCCCGTTGGGAGGGGTTTGGCTGGCATGCCATCTGTGTGGATGGGCATAACCACGCTGAACTCCTCAAAGCCTTTGCAGAAGCCGCTCAGACCAGCGGGAAGCCAGCGATGATTCTTGCCAAAACGTTTAAAGGGAAAGGGATTCCTTTCGCCGAAGATCATCCAGCTTGGCATGGCAAACCCCTTAATCCGGAACAAGCGGAAGAAGCCATCAACGAATTGAGTCAGACCCTAACGTCCCCATCTCCCGCATTCTCCATTTCACCACCAACAACCGTTCAACGCACAAAGAGCACTCTTCACCCCCTACCAGCACCAAAATATGGGGCAACCGATTTGGTGGCCACTCGCGAGGCGTTTGGAGACGCGTTGGCGAAACTGGGAGAGGTCAATCCGCTGGTGATCGGATTAGATGCCGACGTCAAAAACTCGACCTATACGGATAAATTCAGCAAACGCTTTCCTGATCGATTTTTTGAAAACTTTATTGCCGAACAAAACATGGTGGGTGCCGCAGCGGGCTTAGCGGCATGCGGAAAAATTCCCTTTGCGGCAACCTTCGCCTGCTTTCTAACCCGCGCCTACGATTTCATCCGCATGGCGGCCATCAGTCAATCCAATATTAAACTCATGGGCTCGCACGTCGGTGTCAGTATCGGTGAAGATGGTCCCTCACAAATGGGGCTGGAAGATCTCGCGATGATGGCGGCCCAGCCCGGAGTCGTCGTGCTGTACCCCTCCGATGCCATGTGCACCTATCGCTTGGTGGAAACCATGGCCAACCATAAGGGCATGGTCTACATGCGAACAGGGCGTCCCAAAACCCCGATTCTGTATGGGCCCGAAGAATCCTTCGCCATCGGAGGCTCCAAAGTCCTCCGTCAAAGTGCCAAGGATCAGGTAACCATCGTCGCCGCAGGGGTTACGGTTTTTGAAGCACTCAAAGCGTATGATGCCCTGCAAGCCGCCGGGATTTCCGTGCGAATCATCGATCTCTATAGCGTGGCCCCGATCGATGTGACCACACTGCAACAAGCCGCCAGGGCCACAAACAACCGGTTGCTCACTGTGGAAGACCATTACCTGCATGGGGGTATCGGTGATGCCGTACTCAGCGCGCTGGCCGGGGATGGGATACGTCTCACAAAAATGGGCATTTGCCAAATCCCCCATAGCGGGAAGCCTGATCAATTGCTGGATCATTATGGAATTAACGCGCGGGCCATTGTCGAAAAAGTTAAACAATTGATTTAAGTATGTTGAGCGATGTCTTCACCAGCAAATTTTGACTCACTTCCGCTGTTTGCCTGCCTTTCTGAAGCTGATCGAAGGGAACTCGCTACCCATGCGATCGAAGTTCCCATCCAAAAAGGGCAGTTCATCTTTCAGGAAGGGGATGCAGCCGACTGGTTTCACATTGTCAAGCACGGCAATGTGAAATGCGTGAAGTCTTCCCCTGAAGGCCGTGAAGTCACCCTCAAAGTCCTCATGCCCGGGGATTTATTTTGTTGTGAAGCGTCCGCCTTTGCAGGAGAAGGCCATCCCGGGTGCGCCCAATCCATGGGAGAAGGCACGGTTATCAAAATTCACCGGAAGGTGATGCTCGACGTCATTCAAAGAAATCCCGAAGCGGCGGTCAACATCATCAACTACTTAAGCCTTCGACTCCGCGAAGCCCAAGACAATGCCAAAGCATTTGCCCTGGACCGGGCCGAACAACGCGTGGCAGCCATTCTGGTCAACTTAACGCAGCGATCCGGCATTCAAGAGGCGAACGGCATCCGCATTGGCGTCAGGTTCACCCACCAGGATTTGGCCGACATGGCCGGTCTGACGAAAGAAACCACAAGCCGAATTCTCAGCCGATTCAAAAAAGAGCACTTGATTAGCGGAACTGGGAATAAATTGGTCATTCAAGATCTCCCTCGCCTGCAACACATGGCCCCTCATCCCTTCTCCTAGTTTTAATCCAAAAAACTCCGCCCACGCCTACCTTTTAACCGTTCTTCCGTCTTCCCCGGTAATCATTTCACATTTGATGATCTATATCATTGTTTTTCCTCTGCATTCCTCTAAAATGGTCAGTAATAAGTAAAGGTTTCTGTCATCTGCCAAATATTCAGAAGGAGGAAGTCATCTGTGACTGATTTAGCGTTCACACACTCGAGTCGTTCAACACGTTTCTTAACTCTGGCCACAATGTTAGGGATCCTAGGCATGGGAATCCCATCAGCAGGCCAGGCTATGAACATGCCAACCGTACAAGCCCAACTGACCACCTTGCCTCAAGTTCCCGCCCCAATTACCAGGAAGGAATCCGCCCATGTCGTTGTGAATATCGAGGCCAAAGAATTCGTGGGAACCTTAGCCGATGGGGTTCAATACAAATTCTGGAGTTTTAACGGCACAGTCCCTGGACCCATGATGAGGGTCCGAGTGGGCGATACCGTGGAGATCCATCTCAAAAACCATGCGGATAGCAAATTCCCGCATAATATGGATTTGCATGCGGTGAATGGTCCCGGTGGAGGCGCAGGCTCTAATCTGGCGGTTCCCGGCAAGGAAGGGATGTTTGCCTTTAAAGCCTTAAACCCCGGCTTATATATCTACCATTGTGCCTCGCCAGTCCCGAATATCCCCGCGCATATCGCCAACGGCATGTACGGATTGATCCTTGTGGATCCAGCGGGAGGCCTGTCACCTGTCGATCATGAATATGCGGTGTTTCAAAGCGAGTTCTTCACGATGCCCAGTGCCGAAAAAGGTATCATGGAACTCTCCATGGAAAAAGGCTTAGCGGAACATCCGGACCATGTGGTGTTTAACGGAAAAGCCGGAGCCTTAATGGGTGATGGACAGCTTCAAGCCAAAGCTGGAGACAAAATTCGGCTGTATATCGGAAACATCGGACCGAACAGCATCTCCTCGTTTCACATCATTGGCGAAATTTTTGACAAAGTCTATGTGGAAGGCGCCATTGACGGCACCATTAATGAGAACGTGCAAACCACACTGGTTCCCTCCGCCGGTGCAGTCATTGTGGAATTCAAAGTGGATGTGCCCGGGGCCTACTTGTTAGTGGACCACAGCATTTTCAGGGTAGCCAAAGGCGCAGTAGGCATTTTGTCTGTTGAAGGGAAGGATAACTTGTCAATCTTTAATCCCATGGATTCATCCAAGTAAATTTTTCTGTGCTCAAGAATCAAGGGGCCTGGGTGAAATACTTTCACCCAGGCCCCTTTTTCTTTCCCTCATACGGCAAATGTCCATCAAAGCGACTGAACCCTTAAGCAGGATTGGGAGCCATAAAAACCAGCACCCGCAGCCGGTTGGTCGTATGGTTCTCCACGCCATGCTCCTCACC
>JAOUGQ010000350.1 GCA_029865515.1 Nitrospirota bacterium | reverse complement strand
CTTCTGTTACGTTGACGATCCAGCACAACGAGTTTTGTATTGTCGTACTTGATCGGCGAGCGACTTGTTACGGGGCAACTTGTAATCCAAACAATGAAAAAAGTACACGGAATCGATGTTGGGCTCATAGTGAATACCGTCCGCCGGCAGGCGATTTTGCCATGGTATGGTGGTGTGTAAGACCGTGACAAGAAATAGCCATAAGGATTTCATTGCGTCAACCAGGCTACACTGAAAAGATCTCGCTTATTCGTTCACGAGCGCATACACCTTTGCTTCCCACGGGAAGATGGGCTCGCGTGCCACCCATTCCGTAGGAATGTCACGTTCTTGCGTAATTTCCCGCCACTTCGTTCCGCGCGGTGTCTCCGGCCAGTTTGTGACACGATACTCTGCATTTCCACTGGATGCATGGGGGGTCATAAAGTCGGATAAATTAGCGACCACGACCACCTGCCGATCACTCCCTGGCTGACCGCGCTGCCAACAGAGCACACGTTTAGCCTCGTTAAAATCGACGTGGATGAACTTGGTGTCGTTCACGGCCAGTGCGTCGTAACTGGTGCGAAACTTCACGAGTCGGGCGACGTAATTGGCCAGCTGTTGCCGCCACGGGTCGCCCAGCCGTTCGAAATTGACCGGATCTACCTGCTTATCGGGATGCCCGATGAGGAGATCGTGCTGATCAGCGAACTCCTCGCCGGCAAAGATCATGGGAATACCGACCGCCGTCAGCAGGCAGACGAAAGCGAGTTTCATCCGCCGCGCCACATCGCCCACACCGTTGTTGATGAGGAAATTGAACAGCCGCTCGTTTCGAAAGCCTTCCACATCGTGCGACGTCACATAGTTGATGGCTTGTGTCCCGTCGGTAAAGATCGGATTCCCCTCAGACTGCAGGAGCCGGCAGTCGATGAGTTTCCGGACGGTCCATTCGAAGCTGGGTTCCTGCTCGTCGTTCTGTCCAAGGATGGCCGCGCGCACCATCCGCTTGAAAAGCTCGTTCCACTGGCCATCGAGCCGCTGCTGGCTGATCAGCTCTTGGGGGACGGCCAGGTCCTCTCCCACGACCAGGAACCGTGCGTCGGCTTCGCCGCTAGCCAGACCCTGCTCGCGCCCTCGTGCCTGCCAGATCTCCCGGGCCTTGTCCTTAAACTCTTTCACGAAATCCCAATTGCCGATGTTCGGGATGCTGTCCATGCGGATGCCGTCGATGCGAAAGTCTCGCATCCACCGAACAAGATGGGTCAGCATGAGCTGCCGTGCCGGGACCAAATTGTCTCGTGTGCCAGAAATGGGATCGTACGTCTCTGTCCAAAAATTGTACTTGAATAGATCCCCGCCAAAGCCGTCTCGCTTTCGGCCCTGGTCGAACTCTTCGGGATCGCCCACATTGGCCTGGACGTGATAATCGAGGAAGTTGATGTTCTCATAGGGGTCCCGAGTAGAGAACGCCATGACCATATCGGTAAAGAAGCGGATGCGATGCCGATGGCATGTTTTGATCAGCTCGACCAGGTCGACGGACGGAGTCGGGGAGGAGTGGCCTTTGGGGAAGCCGAGATCGTGATCTGCCGCAAAATAGTTGCTCGTCGCATAGCCCCATTCCCGGTCGACGAAGCTGTCCGCTGGCGGCAACAGCTCCAGCGCGTTTACCCCCAGGTGCTGGAGATGCCGCTGGCCATGGGGAAAAGCAGAAATGGCTGAGAACGGGGAGGGGAGTGTCCGCGGCTCGATCAAGGCTGTCACGTCTCGGAACGTGCCGACTGCTAACTGGAACCGCGTCTCCAGCTGTTCGAACCGGACCCAGGTCGTCGGCAGTTCATAGATGACCAGTCTGTTGTTCGCCGGGAGTGCGGCGATCGCCGTATCGCCCGCCCAATCGATCGCCTCGCCATCTGGATCGCAGGGGAACAGTTTACCGTTCTGCCACGTGACCACACTCGCTGGGTCCCGATCGTCCTCACCGAAGGGAGGGGCCAAGCGGGGTGCGAGCAGCCGCCAGTCCACAGTCCAGGCGGTCGGGTCCGTGCACAGGAGCGTCGCCTCGCTGGCCTTGTCGGGGTTGCTGTTCTCTACCTCGTACCAGTATTCATAGACCTCGCCCTCGACTAAGCCGAGCTCCGCGGCGGGCAGTTCCCAAAGATCCGGATGCTGCACCGAGCGGCTCAGTGGGTGTCTCTGCTGTTCTTCGAACAGCGGCGGATTTCCACCGCGAAACTGCCCGATGACCAGATGCGGTGGAGGATCATCATTTCTCGGACGCCACAAGACAAAATGCGTTTCCTTTCGAGCTAACAAATCAGATTCCATAGGCACTCCTTAGATCTAAAAGCATTTAGGTCAACGGCTCCGCTCGCTTCGTGGGTGATGGAGGGATGCTTGCACGGCCCTCCGGGAAGGAACAACTTCGCCCGGTCAATCGGGATCTCTGTACAATTCACGCGGCGCGTGGCCCGTCTTCTGCTCGACTTGGTGCCGTACCTCCTAACGAATGGTCGCTTCGTTGATACCCACCATGGAGGCGAACAATCCGCATGCCCAGACCCCGCCACCATCCCCACACACGTTGCTCAACATGTACGGGAATGTCTCTTTCAACTGTTAACTTGTTACGCTTTTCAACGTCTCCACCACACATGAAACTGCGTACTTCGGCGGAATCACCCTGTACAAGCGGACATAGTCCCGTTCCACCTCGATCTCCTCCAGAAGGCACTCGGGGTAAAATTCCTGCACTGCCTGAAGGACCTTCTTCAGATAATCTGTTCTCCCAGGCACGAAGGATGTTCGGTCGATTCCGCATTACCCACCCCACAAGGGACTGGGGTTGTCCGCCACTGGCTCCTGTCGATAAAGGTTCCTCAACGAACATCGTTGCACCAGGCGGCTCCCTGTTTACTCCCGAAACTTGAGAGGAGGCCACATGCGATGGCCCCATCGAGCCTCTTTCCGAGAACTTGCAGGCGAAGGCCCCGCCCCGCAGGGCGGGGTTCCTTCCTTCCGACTACTGAGCCCAGTAGGCAGCGAATCGCACCTTACCATTCACCTCATATCCAGTGATTGCGCGGGTCGCACTCCCGGCACTCATCTCGTCCTCCCAAATCGTCCGGCATTGCTTGGCAGTGAGCCCATGCCTGGCCTGAAAGCGAGAGACTCCTGGTTTTTGTGCCCAAATAGCTGAAAAGTGGAGGTGCCCCTTATGAACAAAACTATTTAAGTAGTGAGGATGTCTGCCGTTCGCTGTGTTCTGATCGAATTTGGTCTGGTACTCCTCAGGTGTCAAGGATGACCGGGCCTCGAATTGTCCGATGGACTGCCTGGTGTAGAGGGCGGTGTAATGGAGAGCATTTC
>JAOUGQ010000070.1 GCA_029865515.1 Nitrospirota bacterium | reverse complement strand
TTTCGCAAGGGGTTGAGACCGATTCCAGGCCAATCAGCTTTGAGTAGATCCAGATGGAACCGCGTTTGCAGTCTGTCCTCGGCATTAGGAATGAGTCAACAAAATAAACCCGTTCCATTAAAACCTCAAGGTTTACAGATTCATGAATGCTTTTCTAGAACTTAGGATTCCCGCACCAAAAAATTTAATTCTTTCCATTATTCTTTTTGGAGTGACTGGTGCGCCTTATGGGTGGGCCATCGGTCCAGAATCTGCCTCCTCCACCCCCCCGGTAGAAACTTGGAGTAACACCCCACGGCCATTACCAGAAACGGACGCGGAACACGTCATTGTCTTCGCCCTCGAAGGCATTGCCAACGGATCCATCCAAGATGGCACCATGCCGGTCCTCAACCGAATGTCCCAGGAAGGGGCGGTGACATGGTCTGCCACCAGCATCTCTCCGGCCCTTACCGTTCCGTCTATGGCCTCCCTGATAACCGGACTTCCGGTTGAGAAACACCGGATTACCCAGGAATGGGAGATCTACGATTTTTCTCGCGCGTTCCTTCGAGCCCCGACCATTTTTGACTATATGGATTTAGCAGCCGGCAGGGACACGGCCATCTTTTGGATGGATGAGCGTTTCTACCAGCTTGCACGCCCGGAAATTTACATTGATGCACAGATGTGTGGCCAGTCCAAGCCGAATTGTCAACCTGAGACGATGGTTGAATACCTCCATGACTACCTCCGCAAGGTAACAAGTGAGCGTGGGCATGGGTTTCGGCTCTTTACGGTTCCTCATTTGCTCCTTGTGCATTTTCCCACTGCCGCCCGTGCCGGTCTGAAAAACGGTTGGAATTCTCAAGCATACCAACAAGCCGGAGAGACCGTCGATACAGCCATCGGCCGCATTATATCCCTGTACCAGGAGTTTGGAGCGCTCACCACTACCATGGTGATGGTGACAGGTTTGAACTCTGGCAGCCATGTGTCGACAGAAGGACCAGGTTCCACCACTGGCGCATATGACAATTCACTGATTGTTCCCTTCATCGCATGGGGCGCCAACATCAAATCCGGACACCACATCAAGGGTCCCGTTTCAATTTTGGACACCAGCGCAACCGTCCTCCATGCCCTTGGCTTGGAGACACATACGGAATGGGACAGTCATGCTATTACGGAAATTTTTCAGAAAAAACCAGCTCGACGGACCACCGACAATGAGTCAGACATTCAAAAAGCAGCGATTCGTTAAAGGAATCATTGTAGGTTTCCTTTGGATTGGGGCCATCATGATGCTTGTTTTCATGGGACAAGCTTCGTTGGCTCTTTCGGAGGAGCCAGTGAATCCGTTGGCACACGAATACCCCATTACCATTGATTCCACCAGCCTGATTCCTCCAACGCGGTGGCATGTGCCCGGAATGACCCCATTAATTTGGACAATGGATCCCATCAGCTCTGATGCTTATCGAACAACAGAAGTTCAGACGCTCAGTTTAAAACCTGGAGAATATCGATTTGGAACGTTCACCTTCGATTTTCCTTTTAGGGTGACAATGGAGGGCGTCTTGGAGTTCGCCGGTGGGTTGGACCAATGCGTTGGAGGAAGAGGAACCACCACGCTCAATATCAGATGTGCCCGAACGCAACCGTATGGAGGACAGCCTGATTACTAATGAAGGAGCAATCGTCTCGGCAGGGTAGATTCTCCTGTGACTTTTCCTGAAACCTGAATACTGGATAGAAGATTATGAGGAAGAACCTTTCCCAACAAAGTCTGATGAACTGGACACTATGGTGCTTTTTTATCATGTGCTCGGTCCCTTTCGCCTTTGGAGAGATGAAAACGCCTGAAACCCACGTTGCACAGGTAATCCAATCATCACAAAGTGCCTTCACAAATATGGCACGTGAGTATGCTGAGGCCATGGCTGGGGGAAAGGTCGCCGAGTGGGCGGGATTTGACCTTGGGTGCCTGACCCGCCAGATGAATCTTGGGGGCTCTGCCGTTCCGGCACTAAATCATGAGATTCCTCAGAATTGTTGGAAAGACACCTTGGCTGCTCATCGAGAGCTGGTCCGGGATGAGCCCGAATCAGGAATTTTTGGTGCCCTGGGGCGAGGAACCGGGTTAGGACTCATCCATGAGAGCCATCGGCATGCGGATTTTTGGAAAGACTATCCTCCGGCATTGGCGATCTCCCCGGCAATTGTACCTCAAGGCCAACAGGCTTCTCTTCCTCACGTGACTATTGCCGGCTCCCGGCCTTCCCGTCCAGGTGGCTTGCTCCTTGTGCCGGGACAGAACCCCGTCGAGATACAAGTGGTGGAGGTGCATCTTCTCGTAACCTATCCGGACCCAATGGTGGCCCCTTTGGCCTTACGGCCCGATGAACCCTGGTGGGCCAGTGGAGTCATCAGACGATATGGTCCTGTCCGAACACTTCTTGTCCGCTTTTTCGTGGTCAGTGGACTTCGAAATTATGGTTATGCCGTGGACTACGCGATCGTGAACGAGGCTCTCGTGGATGCCCCGCAACTAGCGGAGCCCGGCTCCCCTGGCATTCTGCCAGATTCCCCAAAATGGTGGGACCGGAATCAGGCTGCACAACTCTTTGAAGATGAACTGCGTCAGGCTCAACAAATGGTTTCGTATACTGACCGGCTTGGGAAGTATCGCCGGCTCTTGTCATTAGACCCCAATTACCCAGCCTTAAATGCGGCCTTAGGAGCCGATCTGTACCTCGCCTTTATTCGCGAGGGAATGGCTAAAGGCGGAATCAACGCGCCGGATGAAGCCACACTCTTCAGACTGGTCGAATTGTACTGGAACCTTCAAGCTCAGACCTGGCGACAGGAATTTACCGAAGTGGCGACAGGCCACTCCCGTGCGGCGGATGCGTTCTTTGCCGCCATCCCCGCGCTAGAAATCGCGGTAAGAGGAACCGCAGGGAGCCCAGAATTGCGGCGAAATCTTGGAGCCTTATATCGCTGGAACAACGATTCGGCATCGGCCTTACACATCCACGAAGAACTGCTCAACAATGTCCCCCTCACGGATCAAGAACTTCGTGGGCAATTGTTGTTGGAAATTGCCTGGGATCGAATCCAATGGCTCTCCTGGAACCGGCGTTATGACCATCCATGGCTCGCCCAGGCACGTGAAGAAGCCAAAGAAGCCCTCCGTCTTTCAGAGTCTCCTCTGGATAAACTCGTTGCCGCGCAAGCGTCCCTGATCATCGAGACCTTATCGGTACCTCGCGACCAACAACGGCTCCAAGCCAGCGTCCAATTGTCGCGATCCCTCCACGATCAGATTACAGGGGTCACTGGACTCTGGCCCCATTTAATTGGAAATGATCTTGTGAAGTCCCTGTTGTCAGAGGGCACTCATACGATGATTCCGCCTCCTGCACGATCGCCTGAAGTCATGGACACCGCAGTTCACCATACGATCCAAGATCACAATATATTTCGAACTTGGAATTTCGACCAGGATGTGGTGGGGAGTGTGCCTTCCGGATTTACGGCAGGACCCACCAGTGAACGTGCCTTCGACACATGGCGGGTTGAAGCGGATTCAACGGCGCCCGTCACTCAACAAATGGTGACCCAAACCGTGCCATGCTCGGGAAAGGGATGCTTCCGGATATTACTGGCCGACACACACATGTTTGACCAGCCGGATATCGTCGTGCATTTCCGTCAGGTTTCCTTGTCAGGACAAGGAGAGGCCGGCATCGTATTGGCAGCCCGGGACACCCGAAACTTCTATGCGGTAGCCGTGAACCCGGGAACAGGCCGATTGAGCTTGTATCGCATTCAAAATGGTGAGACAACCCTACTTGGAAGAGGGCAGGGAAAACTCAAAAAAGGATCGTGGCATGTTTTGCGGGTGCAGGTGGTCAATTCCGCCCATGTGGATCATCCTCGGTTAGAAATTTACCTGGATGGGTACGAGGCGCAGATGCCGGCTGTTGAACATCTGCAAGGCAGAGGACAGATCGGCTTGATCACCACAGAGGACATGGTGGCGCAGTTTGACCGGCTTCAGGCCATCGAGATGATCACGAGCCGCCCACTCTCAAAACCGGCGGCGTATTGATGATGGCCAGCAGATCCGACCAGACGTGGAACGGAAGGATCCCAGGGATGCGTCCCTTCACATACATGATTGAAAGTCTTTCGTATATTCACATTGAGATGTTTCTGGTCCAATTCGGACCCTTTTAGTAACCCTGTCTGCTGAAGGAAGGTCATTTATGGCACAACACACGGTGACAATGATTCCGGGAGAAGGTACCGGTCCCGAGATTTGTGAAGCGGTACGAATGGTGATCGATGCCAGTGGCGTCGATATTCGATGGGAGTATGAGGAAATCGGACTCGATTGCCTTGACCAGCACGGCACGTTGCTGCCGGACAAAACTATTCAATCAATCGCCAAAAATAAAGTGGCCTTGAAGGGTCCAACAACAACACCGGTCGGCACCGGGCATAAAAGCGCCAACGTGACCCTTCGAAAGGTCTTCGATCTCTACGCCAATGTCCGGCCGGCCAAACTGA
The DNA here is from genome assembly GCA_029865515.1 of Nitrospirota bacterium. Lineage (GTDB taxonomy): Bacteria > Nitrospirota > Nitrospiria > Nitrospirales > UBA8639 > Nitrospira_E. Next base: position 7,992 of record JAOUGQ010000070.1, on the reverse strand, counting down.
TTCCTGTGGTGAAACGTCCCTGGGATCACATCGACATTCTGAATTTTCGTGAGAATACGGAAGATTCCTATGCCGCCATTGAACACATGGTGTCCGATGAGGTGGCTCAATGCTTAAAAGTCATTACCTGGCCGGGATCCTATCGCATTGCCGACTTTGCATTTCAATGGGCTCAAACTCACGGCCGGAAAAAAGTGTACTGCGTCCATAAAGCCAACATTATGAAAATGACCGATGGCCTATTCATGGATGCGTTCAAAGAGGCAGCCAAGAAATATCCAGACATCGAAACAGGCGATGTCATCGTCGATAATTGTTGCATGCAATTGGTTCGGAATCCTGCTCAGTTCGATTGTTTAGTGCTGCCTAATCTCTATGGGGACATTATCACCGACCTCTGTGCCGGGCTTGTCGGTGGATTGGGGTTTGCGCCGGGAGCCAATGTGGGGGACAACTGCGCGATTTTTGAAGCAGTCCACGGCTCGGCGCCCAAATACGCGGGACTCAAGAAAGTCAATCCTTCCGCCGTCTTGATCTCAGGAATCATGATGTTGCGTTGGCTCAAGGAGGAACAAGCCGCCAACCTGATTGAAAAGTCGATGTTTGCGGTTCTGGATGAGAAGAAACACGTGACATACGACGTGGGAGGAACGGCCAAAACGGACGAATATGCCCAGGCCATTGTGGACAAAATGGGAGTGATGGCCGGCAAGTAACCTCCGGCAGAGACGCTGGGGAGTTCAGAGCGATCAACAATTGATTGAATCAAACATCAGAAAGGAGACCTCGATGAATTTTACTGCTGAGGCAATCAAAACAAAGAAAAAGAAAACCGCTAAGTTAGTTGGCATTGACGTCTATATCATTACGGAAGAGGGCATTCCCCAATTCAAGGAGTTTGGCCCGTTCAAATGCGAATTCATTTCCAACCGGGGGACAAAAGTGTGGCCGGGGTATGTGAGTCCGGACCTCCTGATGGTGAATTGGTATCGATGCCGGTTTATGGCAACCAAGGATATCCAGGATGCCGATGTGACCACGTTTCTGGAGCAGTTCGGCCAGAAATGGTGGTGGTCAGCGGTCCAGAAATTGTGGACCTATGACGGTGAAGCCGGGTACAGCAAGGCGTACTGAGAAGCAACGATTGGGACACCTGAGGGCGGAGCGGAGGAGACGCCTTTCCAACTGCAGATCAAACAACGGAGAGCGAAGTCATGCAAACCACGTTGAACCAGCCAAACATGGAAAAGACAATTGGTAAGGCCGTCTGTACATTCTGGAAGGATTTTCTCGGGTGGAAGCCTGACGAAGTTCAGGTGTTTCTTGCTGCAGACCAGATCATCGTCTCCTTGAGAGGAACGCTTGCACCCGCAGAACAGAAACTGGCTGCCACCTCCCAAGGCCGCATGCGTATGAAGCAGATACGGAGTGCCCTGCTAGATCAATGTCGCGATGGCCTCTTACAAGCCATCGCGACCTCAACCCAGACGGCGGTATATAGAACATTAACCTCTATCGATGTGTCGGCGAACGAAGAAAGATTTATTGTTGTGTTTGGGACCAATAAGGTCAAGGCCTTAACCCCTGATGATTAAGGGGGTTACTCGACCCATCAGAAGCCAGATGTGAGGATGTCCCCGTGAAGCACTTGCAACAGTTAGAAGATCAGAGTGTGTATATTCTGCGGGAGGCCTACAAACACTTCGAGCATCTGGCGATGCTCTGGTCGATGGGAAAAGACTCGACCGTCCTGCTTTGGCTCACACGGAAGGCCTTCTTTGGCCACGTGCCGTTTCCCCTCGTGCATATCGACACGGGCTATGAAATGCCTGAACTGATTGAGTATCGTGACCGGATCTGTCACGAATGGCGGTTACGCCTGGTGGTCGGGCAGAATCGAGCAGCCCTGGAACAAGGGATGAACCACACCGTGGGCCGGGTGGCCTGTTGTACGGCCCTCAAGATCGAGGCGATGAATCAGGTCATTGCCGAGCAGGGCTATTCGGCAATTATACTCGGAATTCGATCGGATGAAGAAGGGACCAGAGCGAAAGAGCGCTATTTCTCACCACGCAACAAGCAAGGGGAATGGGATTTCCGCGAACAACCCCCGGAGTTGTGGGATCAATTTAAAACGTCCTTTCCTCAAGGGGACCATGTTCGCATCCACCCCCTTCTGGACTGGACGGAAGTGAACATCTGGGAATATCTTCAATTCGAACAGATCCCGCTTCCCGACATGTATTTTGATAAGGGAGACGGTACACGTTTTCGTAGCCTGGGATGCGTACCTTGCACAAACTCCGTGAGTTCTCCTGCGAGCACGGTGAATGAAATTCTCATAGAACTTCGAAGCACAAAGATTGCGGAACGTGCCGGCCGTGCTCAGGACGAAGGACGGGGCATGGAGCAACTTCGAAAACTTGGACATATGTGATACCAGAAAAGGAGAAAAGGCAGCAGCTACAATACGTACGTATAGAGACTGCCATTCGATTATGAGCCTTCAGTTCCAATCATTCGATGACGTCCTATCCTTCTTAAATTCGCGGCAGAATTACGAGGAAGACCGCCGATGTCACCCAAAAGAGATCTTCAAGCTTGAACGGATGACCCAGATCGTTGAAGCCTTAGGGATGCCCCAACGGGCTTTTCGCACCGTCCATGTCGCCGGAACAAAGGGAAAGGGGAGCGTCTGCCGGATGTTGGCGGCTCTGCTTCAAGCCACAGGGCTGAGGGTAGGCTTGTATACCAGTCCCCATGTTGAACATCTGCGGGAGCGGATTGCCATCGATAGTGTTCCGGTCGATGAGAAGGGGCTTGTCGCAGCGTTTAACGAGTTGGCACCGTGGCTCGAGACGGTCGGAAAAAACCTCACCTACTTCGAACTGTTAACCGCTGCGGCTTTTTGCGTTTTCCGTACAGCCCGGGTCAACTACGCCGTGATCGAAGTCGGTATTGGCGGTCGACTGGACGCGACGAATGTGATTGAACCTGATGTCTGCGTGATCACCAATGTCGACTACGATCACATGGACCTTCTTGGAGAATCCCTTGAGCAGATTGCCTTGGAAAAGGCCGGCATCATCAAGCCAGGAATCCCGGTAATCTGCGGAATTTCGATGAATGGACCTCTGGCAATCGTCCAATCCCGCGCCACCAAGCTCAACGCCCCCATCTATTTATTAGGCCATGCGTATCATTCGCAAGACTACATTCGAATGGGGTATCGCAGTGTCTGTATCCTTCGAGCGTGGCACCGGGAATGGCGGAACGTGGTGTTGAACTGTCCTGCGGCATTTATGGTGACAAATACCGCTCATGCCGTCGCAGTATTTTCTCTGTTGCATGAACAGGGACTAGTCAAGGATCTTGAAGGGCAAGCCCTGCAAAACGTGTTAGCCTCCGTTGAGCTGCCCGCCCGATGCGAGGTATTCCCCGGATCCCCTACCGTCATGATTGACAGCGCACATAATGCCGTGGCCGCCTCTGGCCTTGCGTCGGTTATTCGAACCAGTTTGGAAGGGCGAAATCTGATCCTCCTCGTGGGGGTGCCAAGAGATAAGGAAGTCGAGAAAATCATAATTCATTTGGCAGAGAGCGGGGCACACCGCGTCATCTTCACTCGTTATCCGAGCCGCCGTTCAACCCCACCTCAGAATTTGGTGCCCATTTGGCGCCGAAACAGCAGCGCTCCCGCGGAAGTTATTGAGCAACCTGAGTTAGCCTTCCAGCGTGCTCTCAATCATGCCGGACCCCAAGGCATCGTCGTGGTGACGGGCTCCATGTATTTAGCCGGCATCCTTCGCCCGTTGGTTCGAAACCGACAGGTTTCACCCAACATAGGATTGGGTACCGAAACATTGGTCGGAGCTACACCATGAGGAGCAGTCAATTGCTCAGTGGGGACAAATCAGACCATATGCACCTGGCCGCACGGATGATCCAATCCGGTGGGTTAGTCGCCTTCCCAACGGAAACCGTATACGGTCTTGGTGCAGATGCCCTGAATCCCGAGGCGGTGGGAAAAATCTTTGCAGCCAAGAAACGTCCGGTGTTCGATCCGATGATTATCCATATTGCTGAACTGAAAACGTTGATGACCTTGGTCATGATCGATCCCCAACATAGAAGACTTCTCATGACACTCGTGGAAACCTTCTGGCCAGGTCCACTCACGCTCGTGCTTCCCCGGCGTTCCCTCATTCCGAATGTCGTCACAGCCGGATTGGCGACCGTCGCCATCAGAATGCCGGCTCACCCAATGGCCCTGGCATTGATCCGAGAGGCTGGAACGCCGATTGCCGCGCCTAGTGCCAATCCTTTCGGATGCGTCAGCCCGACCATGGCTCACCATGTGTTGAAAGGATTGGGGGACCACGTTGACCTCATACTGGATGGAGGGCCGTGTCCACTTGGAGTGGAATCGACAATCATTTCGTTTACAAACGGATACCCAAAGCTTCTCAGGTCTGGGAGTCTTTCGATGGAGGATTTGGAAGCGGTTATTGGTCCGATTGCACAGATAAACCATTCCAAGGGAGTGCCATGTGCTCCTGGACAAATGGCCAGGCATTACGCGACGAGGACACCACTCACCCTGCTCCCCACACGTGGAAACCGGCCAGCGGTATCTCCGGGCGAACAGATTGGGCTTTTAGCTTTGTCATCGTCTTGCGACTCGGACCGGTACGCCGCCGTTGAAGTCTTATCGCCTTCTGGAGATCTGAAAGAAGCGGCGCGAAATTTATTTGCAGCTCTACATCGTCTTGATGCCATGGGATTGGACCGCCTATGGGCTGAACCATGCCCGGAGTTCGGTATGGGAACGGCCATTATGGATCGTCTGCGACGGTGTGCGGTCCAGGAATCCGTGTCCAACGATGATGAAACCACAACCTTTGATCAAGACAAACAATACTGTTGAGCGTGAAGGAGAGCGCAGGAGGAGGTAGAACGATGCGGAAAGTGATCTTACTCGGGATCGGACTCATCGCGGGAACCTTAGGAGCTTCCCCAATCGCCTGGGCCGAAATTCAACCCTCGAATGGGCCTCCCGGAACCGTAGTCACCTTACGAGGTGGGGAGTTTGGGGAATTTCAGGGGACTCAAGTTAACCGAGTCGAGTTCAACGGAGTTCCGGCGCTCATCCAATTATGGGAACGGGATCTCATTCTCGCGAAAGTTCCCCTGCGCGCCCAAGATGGCCCGGTCCAGGTGTTTGTGAATTCAAAAGAATTACTTCCGATGGGAACCTTTCTCGTCACACAGCCAAAAATTACGCGCGTTGATCCTCCCCAAGCGGAACCTGGCGCTCTTCTCCTTATTGAAGGGGAACAATTCGGCAATACGGCCGGGTCCCAGGATCCCAACGCGATGTTTGGAGCAAATCACGTGCTCATCAATGACCTCCGTGCCGCCGTACGAACGTGGCAACCAAACAAAATCGAAGTCACGATTCCGGCAAATGCGACAAGCGGGCCTGTGACGGTGCGCTTGGCTTCTATGGATCCCTTGCCCGATGGATCGTGTTGCGCTCCGGCAACTTACACCGTCAGCAATGCCATGGCGCTCACCGTCATTCCGCCCATCACCATGCAACCGGCCGAGGGGCCGGTGGGAAGTAAAGTGGTGCTGAGCGGACAAGATTTTGGGGGCACCAAGAGTCAAGAAGATGCCATTTTCTTTAATGGCCATCCCGCGACGATTGCCGGCTGGTCGCCTCGCACGATTGTGGTACATGTGCCCCTCAATGCGACAAGTGGGCCATTAGTAATGAAGCGAGGTGGCAAAGAGCGATTCATTGGACATTTCATGGTGCAAACAAGCCAGGTCACCGAGGTGACCCCCAGGCAGGGGCCTATAGGAACATTACTCCGTATCAAGGGTGCGCATTTTGGCGTCTATTCAGAAAGCGGGGCGACTCCCTATTACATGGACTTTAACCACGGGGACAACGTTGTGGAAATTGGTGGAGTCCCCGCTATCATTCATCGGTGGCAGCATGATCGTATTGATGTGTGGGTGCCCTTCAGCGTGAAGAGCGGACCCATTGTGATTAAACGGGGTGCAACCGTCCCCAATCAGGATGGGACCTGTTGCGCCCAACGAAGCGTGGTGACCACTCTGGCAGGCTCCTTTTCCGTCGTGACCCCGAAGATCGATTCCTATTTTCCAATTGCCGCCGGCCTCGATGAAGTCGTCACAATTAAGGGATCCGGGTTCGGCGATTTTCTCAAAATTTCCGAAGCGACTCAACCGGGTCTCCATCAAAAGGCTCATGACTCCAAAAACTATCAGTTGGGGCAGAACGTCTCCCGCACTCAAGTATTGATCAACGACATTGCGACTCAAGTCCTGTCCTGGACGGACACGGAGATCCAGGTGAGAGTCCCCAGGCGGCCGATATTCGGCATTGGTCATCCAGAAGGATTCAAGACCGAGCTGACAAAAGGGAACGTGTTGGTGCAACGCGGATCCTGGGATATGCTTCCCGATGGAACCTGTTGCGGGCCAAAACAATGGCTGAGTCTCGTAGCTGGAGATTTCACGATTCTTCCCCGTGGGCTGCCGACTCAAGATCTGTTCACGGAACCGAATCCAAACCGGGGAGACGCATTTTAAGTGAGAACATTTCTTGTGAGTCAACCAAACCGATGAAGACGGAGCCTAAAAATTCCAATCCACTCGTGGCAGTTATCATGGGAAGCAGCAGTGATTGGGAGACCATGCGTCACGCAAGTCTGATCCTCACTGAATTGGCCGTTCCCCATGAGTGCCGTATTGTGTCAGCCCATCGTACGCCGGATTTTCTTTTTGAATACGTGGCGGGTGCTAAGGAGCGTGGCATTCAGGTGATTATCGCAGGTGCGGGCGGGGCGGCGCATTTGCCGGGGATGGCCGCGGCAAAAACCATTCTTCCTGTCCTCGGAGTGCCGGTACGGTCTCGAGCACTGCAGGGCTTTGATTCACTCTTATCAATTGTCCAAATGCCAAGAGGCATTCCGGTGGCGACCCACACGATCGGCGAGGATGGCGCCGTGAATGCCGCATTGCAGGCTGCGGCCATTCTTGCGGTGTCCGATCAGAACGTCCGCCAACGACTCAAGGCCTATTATGACCGACAACACAGTCCTACACTGGAGAAACCCATATGAATATCATCCTGCCGGGTGGAACAATCGGAATATTAGGCGGAGGCCAACTTGGTCGCATGCTGGCCATGGAAGGCCGCCGGATGGGGTATCGGGTTGGCGTGTTAGATCCCGCTGAGAATTGTCCAGCTGCCCAGGTTGCGGATTTTCATATTCAATCAGAACTGACCAACACTCAACGCGTGATGGACTTTGTTGCTCAGGTTGATGTGGTGACTATTGAGACCGAACTGGTGCCCTGGATGCTTCTTGCCAACATTGAGACCGGTAAGGCCACTCGCCCATCATCTTGTGTTCTCGCGCTCGTCCAGGATCGACTGGTTCAACGACAATTTCTTCACGATCACAATATGCCGCAAACTCGGTTTGCCTCGGTTCGGGATAAGGCCAGCTTGACGTTTGCCGCTCAACACGTAACATTCCCGGCTATTGTGAAGAAACGCCGGTCAGGATATGACGGCAAGGGGCAAATCCGAGTGGCCAACGTGGATCACCTCATTGAAGCCTGGCGAGAATTAGGAGAAGTCCCGTCCGTCCTTGAAGCCATCGTACCTTTCAAGATGGAACTATCGGTTGTACTGGCCCGTGGTCTACAGGGAGATATCCAAGTGTATCCCCTTGCTGAGAATGCCCATCGGCGGAACATCCTGCATACCACACGCGTGCCGGCCCAAGTGACCGACACGGTCCGGCTACGCGCGGAGGAGCTTGGTGTTTCCCTCGCAGAGGCTCTTGACCACTGTGGAGTCATGGCAGTGGAATTGTTTCTTCTTGAAGACGACACTCTTCTGGTCAACGAAGTCGCCCCGAGACCTCATAACAGCGGCCACTTCACGTT